>JBKBSH010000447.1:0-2119 GCA_046291795.1 Burkholderiaceae bacterium
AGCCGTCGGTCTCGTGCGCGGCGAGCCGAACGGCCTGGTCGGGCGCGAGCGCCTTCGGCAGCCGCCGCGCGCGCTTTGGCGCGCGGTTGCCGACCGCCGGATTCGCGTCGACCACGCCCTGACCGCCCAGCCACCGATAGAAGCTGCGCCACGCCGACAGCGTGCGCGCGAGCGACGCCGCGCCGAGTCCGGCGCCGTGCAGCTTCGCAACGAAGCGGCGCAAGTCCGCACCGGCGAGCCGCTCCAGCGGCGTCGCACCGGCCAGTTCGGCGAGCTTTTGCAGGTCGCGCCGGTACGCTTCGACGGTCAGCGCGGCGAGCCGGCGCTGCGCGGCGATCTGCTCGAGGTACTTCGCCGCCGGCGGCGGCAGTGCCGGTTCGGTGGCCGCGCTCATCCCGTACGCAATCGGGCGAGCGCCGCGCTCGCGAGTTCGGCGATCCGCGCCAGGAAAGCGGTTCCCATCGTGATCTGGAAGCGGTCCTTGTCGGGCGAGCCGAGCACCAGTAGCCCGAAGGCGTCGGGGCTGGCACCGATGCGCAGCGGCAGCATCGCAAGGCTGTGCACCGCACCGTCGTCGGCTGCCATCCAGCGCGCCGCCTCGAATCCGACGTTGGAGCCGCAGAACGGCGCCTGCATGCTGGAGGCGAGACGCTTGATGTCGTCGCTGACCGCTTCGGCGCAGGCGATCCCCGCGTAGGCGGGCCGCACGTCCCATACGCGGACCGCGCCGAACGGAACCGCGAACAGGCGCTTCAACTCCTCGACCGCCGTCGACGGCAGTTGTGCCGGATCGGTCTGCAGCAGCAGCGCGCGCGCCCATTGAACGACCTTGTCCGCGATGACGTCGTTTTCCTCGCCGTGGCGCAGCATCTCGGCGATACGCGCCTCGAGCGTGCGGATTCGATCGCGCAGCAGCAGCGACTGGCGCTCGACCAGCGAGATCGCCTGGCCGTTCTGCGGATGCGGGATATGGATGACGCCGAGCAGTTCCGGATGCCGTTCGAAGAAGTCCGGGTGCTCGGCCAGGTACCGCGCGACGTCGTCGGCTTTCAAATCTCGATCTCCCCATCGAAAACCTTCACCGCGGGGCCGGTCAGCCAGACCGGGTGCCGAGCGCCATCGTCCGCGCCGTCCCACGCCACGCGCAACCGTCCTCCGCGTACGTGCACGGTGACGGGCGAATCGAGAAGACCCCGCTCGATTCCGGCCACCGCGGCGGCGCACGCGCCGGTACCGCAGGCGAGCGTCTCGCCGGCGCCGCGCTCCCACACGCGCAGGCGGATCGTGTGCCGGTCGACGATCTGCATGTAGCCCGCATTGACGCGGTTCGGAAACCGCGGGTGATGTTCGATCACCGGGCCGTCGCGCGCGACCGGCGCTGCATCGACGTCGTCGACGACCTGCACCGCGTGCGGATTGCCCATCGACAGCACGGAAAACCACAGCTCGCGCCCGTGCACGACGAGCGGCCAGAGCTGCGCGCGGTGTTCGGCGCGCGCGACCAGACCGTTCGCTTCGAACGGCACGCGCGGCGGATCGAAGATCGGCGGACCCATGTCGACGGCCACTTCGCCGTCGTCCTCGAGCCGCGGCTCGATGACGCCGCTTCTCGTCGCCACGCGGATCGCGCGCCTGGTCGTCAGACCCCGGTCGTGAACGAATTTCACGAAGCAGCGCGCGCCGTTGCCGCACTGCTCGACCTCGCCGCCGTCGGCGTTGAAGATCCGGTAGCCGAAGTCCACGCCCGGCCGTGCGGGCGGCTCGACCACGAGGACTTGGTCGGCGCCGATGCCGAAGCGGCGGTCCGCCAACGCGCGCACGAGCGCGGGCGACAGCTCGACATGCTGCGCGATGCCGTCGAGCATCACGAAATCGTTGCCGGCGCCGTGCATCTTGGTGAACCGCAGTTTCATGCGGCGATTATCGCGCAGCGATCGCGCGCACCGCCGCCCTCAGTACAGCGAAGGCGCGCCGGCAGGCCGCGTCTTGAAGCGCTTGTGCGTCCACAGGTACTGATCGGGCAGGCGCCGCACCCAGCGTTCGATCTCGGCGTTCATCCGCGCGGTGTCGGCGACCACGTCGCCGCTCGGATAATCCCGCCACGGCGGCTCCAGATGCA
>JBKBSH010000448.1:0-2112 GCA_046291795.1 Burkholderiaceae bacterium
GACGTGCAGACCGTCAAGGAAGCGATGTGGGACCCGTTCGAGTACCTGGTCGCGCGCCACAAGGACGGGCTGCTGAAGACCGACTTCAAGCAGCCGCTCGGCACGGTGTCGTACCACGTGCCGTGCCACGGCCGCGTCCAGAATATCGGGCGCAAGACCGAGGAGCTGTTGAAGCTGCTGCCGCAGACGCAGGTCAATACGGTCGAGCGCTGCTCGGGGCACTCTGGACTGTGGGGCACGCGCAAGCAGTTCCATGCGATGGCGATGAAGATCGGCAAACCGGTCTTCCGGAGCATGGCGGGGGCGAAGCCCGACTACATCAGCTCGGACTGCCAGCTTGCCGGCCACCACATCGAACAGGGCATCGACCGGTTCGCGCGCGACGCGCTCGGCGGCAAGACGCCGACCATCGCCCATCCGATCACGCTGGTCCGTATCGCATACGGGCTGTAGACCAGACTTCGTAGGAACGCAGGAGCATGAACATGCCGGCCATTTCACGCGACAGCCTGCTGACGCTCGAGGCATACGCCAAGCAGCGCAAGGACTTCCGCGCCAGGGTCATCGCGCACAAAAAGCACCGCACGGTGCGTCTGGGCGAACATCTGACCCTGATCTTCGAGGACGAGCTGACGATCCGCTACCAGATCCAGGAGATGCTGCGGATCGAAAGGACGTTCGAGGAAGAGGGCATCCAGGACGAGCTCGACGCGTACAACCCGCTGATCCCCGACGGCGCGAATCTGAAGGCGACGATGATGCTCGAGTACGACGACCCGGTCGTGCGCAAACGCGAGCTCGCGAAGCTCAAGGGCATCGAGGACCGCGTCTACGTGCAGGTCGACGGTTTCGACAGGGTCTACGCGATCGCCGACGAGGACCTCGAACGCGAGAACGAGGAAAAGACCTCGTCGGTGCACTTCCTGCGCTTCGAGTTCACGCCGCCGATGATCGCGGCGTTCAGGCAGGGCGCAGCGGTCGCGATCGGCGTCGATCATCCCGCCTACACGGCGCGCGTCGACGAGATCGCGCCCGAAGTGCAGGCGTCCCTGGCGAAGGACTTCGCATAGGAAGTCGGATGCCGCCGGACCGCGACGACGCCGTGTCCGGACGGGCAGCGACCTTGCCGCGGGCGCGCAAGGGCCGCGGCGCGGTCGGCAACATCGCGCACCGCTTCGAACGCGTCGTGCGCGTGGCCGACGGCGACGCGCTCGATGCGGCGCGTCTGGAAGGCGACGACGCGGTGCCGCCGCTGGCGACCGAAGTGCGGTTCGAGACGGTGCGCAGCGTTCTGGCGTACAACGACTCGCCGGACATCGCGTTCGATCGCTCGATCAATCCTTACCGCGGCTGCGAGCACGGCTGCATCTACTGCTACGCGCGGCCGACGCACGGCTACCTGAACCTCTCGCCCGGACTCGACTTCGAGACCCGGCTCGTCGCCAAGCGCAACGCCGCCGAAGTACTGCGGGCCGAGCTGGCCGCACCGGGCTATCGGCCCGACGTGATCAATCTCGGGTCCGCGACCGATGCGTACCAGCCGATCGAGCGCGAGCTGCGCATCACGCGGCAGGTGATCGAGGTGCTCGCGCAGACCAAGCATCCGTTCTCGATCACCACGAAGTCGAGTCTCGTCGAGCGCGATCTCGACCTGCTGGCGCCGCTGGCTGCCGACGGGCTCGCCGCCGCCTACGTCAGCGTCACGACGCTGGATCCGTCGCTCGCGCGCAAGCTCGAGCCGCGCTGCCCGAGCCCGCAGCGGCGGCTGCGCACCGTCGCGACGCTCGCCCGCGCGGGGATTCCGGTGTGCGTCAACGTCGCACCGATCATTCCGTTCCTGACCGAACCCGATCTGGAGCGCATCGTCGCGGCGGCGGCCGAAGCGGGGGCGCGCGGCGCCTTCTACACCGTCCTGCGCCTGCCGTGGGAAGTCGCGCCGCTGTTCCGCGAATGGCTCGACGCGCACTTTCCCGAGCGCGCGCAGCGCGTGCTCGCCCGGGTGCGCGAGATGCGCGGCGGGCGCGACAACGACGCCGCGTTCGGCACGCGGATGAAAGGCGAGGGGCCGTGGGCCGAGCTGATTCGCCAGCGTTTCGAGAAAGCCTGCGCGCG
>JBKBSH010000449.1:0-2105 GCA_046291795.1 Burkholderiaceae bacterium
CAGAGTGTCGGAGACCGTGACCCGGCCGGCGATTGCCAAGGCATGCTGCATCGTGCTCGTCCGCACCACGTCGATGAGGTCGGGGTCGGTGAGCACGGGGCTGCGCTCGAGCAGCGGGCGGGCGACGACGATCTCGATGCCGGCATCGGCCGTACCGTGGTGCAGGCGCTGCGCGCGCTTGCCGGGCAAGGTGTCGCCGTGTTCGTGATGCACGGCAACCGCGACCTCCTGCTGGGCCGCTGCTTCGCGCGGGCCGCACACGCCGCGCTGCTCGCCGATCCGACTCGCGCGATGCTGCCCGACGGCGCCGTGCTGCTTGCGCACGGCGACGCCTACTGCACGCTCGACACCGAGTACATGCGCTTCCGCGCGCAGGTGCGCGATCCGGACTGGCAGCGCGGCTTTCTCGGGCGGTCGCTCGACGAACGCCGGGCGTTCGTCGGCGCCGCGCGCGCAGCGAGCGAGTCCGTCAAGAAGACCCAACCGGCGGACATCATGGACGTGACACCCGCCGCCGTCGACGCCGCACTGCGTGCGGCCGGCGTCACGACGATGATCCACGGCCACACCCACCGGCCGGCCGTCCATCGCTGGGCGCTCGGCGTCCGTGCCGCCGAGCGCTGGGTCCTGCCCGACTGGGACTTCGACGCTTCGCCCGTCCGCGGCGGCTATATCGCGCGCACGGCGCGGGGGCTTTGCACGATCGACCTGGCGCGCTGAGCTACTCGTCGACCAGCTTGTTCAACTGCTGCGGGTCGACCGTGGGCGCGGCCGCCGTGACGTCGGGCAGCGGAATGCCGTGGCGCTCGAGCGCGGCGACGAGCCGTTCGATCTCGCGCTGCTGCTGCGCGGCGTGATCGATCAGGCCGTGCAGCGCCTTGACCAGCGGGTCGCCGCCGTCGGCGGCGAGCCCGTACGCGGAGAATCCCATCCGGTTGGCGGCCGCTTCTCGCTGCGCGTCGGCCCCGCGCTCCAGGATTCGCGCCGGAATGCCGACCGCGGTCGCGCCCGGCGGCACCTCTTTCAACACGACGGCGTTGGAACCGATCCGCGCACCATCGCCGACGGTGAAACCGCCCAGCACTTTCGCGCCTGCGCTGACGATCACGCCGCGGCCGAGCGTCGGATGGCGCTTGGCGCCGCGCACGAGCGACGTGCCGCCGAGCGTCACGCCCTGGTACAGCGTGCAGTCGTCGCCGACTTCGGCGGTTTCGCCGATCACCACACCCATGCCGTGATCGATGAACACGCGCCGGCCGACGACCGCGCCCGGGTGGATTTCGATGCCGGTCAACCAGCGCGCGAGGTGCGAGATGAAGCGCCCGAGCCAGCGCAGGCCGTGCGTCCAGCATCCGTGCGCGACCCGGTGAAACCACAGCGCGTGCAGACCCGGATAGCAGGTCAGCACCTCCCAGGTCGATCGCGCCGCCGGGTCGCGGTCGCGGATGCACGCGATGTCCTCGCGCAGACGGCTCAGCATTCCGGGTTTCCGTTCCGGTCGAGCCGCGATTCTAGTGGCGCGGCCGGGCGGATCCTGGCTCAGTTCGGTCATCGGGCAGACTCCATGCGAGCGTGTTTGCGGCGATTGTCGCGCACCACCCGCGCGTTCGACCAGCGACGAAGGCGCATGCGTCGCATGCGCGCGGCGCGTGCGCAACGCGACTTCAGCCCGCGCCGCGCTTGCGCCCGCGGCGCTCGTCCTTGGGCGCTTCGATCGCCGCGCACACGCCGCGCAGGATGTCGATTTCGCTCTGCGTCGGTCGCGCACGCGCAAACAGCCGGCGCAACCGCGCCATCAGGTGCTTCGGCTCGGCGGGATCGTGATAGCCGATCGCGGTCAGCGCGCGCTCCAGATGCGCGAGCATGCCTTCGGTGGCCTCGACCGTCGCCGGCGGCTCGACGGCGAACCGGTCGTTCGCAACCGCCGCGGGATGCAGCGCAAGGCGGCACTCGTAGGCGGCGACCTGCACGGCCTGTGCGAGATTCAGCGACGGATGCGCGGGATCGGCCGGGATCGCGCAGCAGACGTGACAGCGTTCGACGTCCTCGTTTCTCAGCCCGCTGCGCTCGGTGCAGAAGACGAACGCGATTTCGGTCGCGGCCAC
>JBKBSH010000450.1:0-2104 GCA_046291795.1 Burkholderiaceae bacterium
CCGTTCGCGCCAGCGTTCGACTTCGCACGCGCGCGCGAGCTCGGCGAGCAGCGCGCGGGTGTCGTCGGTGGCGCGGTGGCGCGACAGGTCGAACGAGAGTCCCGCCGCTTCGAGCGTCCAGCGCTCGCCGCGCGCGGGATCGGCGGCGAGCGCCTCGCCGACGTGAAACGCGTCCAGTGCCGCGCGATGCGCGGCGAGTGCGCGCCATTGCGGCAGTTCGGTGCGCGAGGCCACGCGCGTCACCCGCCCGTTCGGCCGTACTTGTCGTCGAAGCGGACGATGTCGTCCTCGCCGACGTAATCGCCGCACTGCACTTCGATCATCACCAGCGGTACCTTGCCGGGATTTTCGAGGCGGTGCCTGGCGCCGACCGGCACATAGGTCGATTCGTTGGGCGCGACGAGCGCGTCGCGGCCGTCGATCGCGACCTTCGCGGTGCCGCTGACGACGACCCAGTGCTCGCTGCGGTGGTGGTGCATCTGCAGCGACAACGACGCGCCGGGCTTGACTTCGATTCGCTTGATCTTGAAGCGCGGGCCTTCCTGCAGCGTCGTGTACGTGCCCCACGGGCGCGCGACGGTCCGATGCAGCTTGTGCGCCTCGTGGCCGCGGCGCTTCAGTTCCGCGACGACCTCCTTGACGCGCTGCGTGGCGTTGCGGTCGCACACGAGCAGCGCATCGGCCGTGTCGACGACCACGACGTCCTTGAGCCCCACTGCGGCGACCAGCCGATCCTCGCTCTGCACGTGCGTGTTGCGGCAGTCCGCCAGCAGCACGTCGCCGCTCGTGGTATTGCCGTGCGCGTCGGCGTCGAACTCCTGCGCGACCGCCTTCCACGAGCCGATGTCGCTCCAGCCGAAGTCGCCCGCGAGCACGACCACACCTTCGGCCTTCTCCATCACCGCGTAGTCGATCGAGATGTCGGGCGACTGCGCGAACGACGCCTTGTCGAGCTCGAGCCGCTGCGCCGACTTCGCTTCGTGCGTGGCCTGGGCCACGGCCTTGCGCGCGGCGGCGAGCACGTCGGGCGCGTGCGCGCCGAGCGCTGCGAGGATCGTCGCCGGCGTGAAGCAGAACATCCCGCTGTTCCACAGATACTTGCCCGCGGCCAGATACGCGGCGGCGGTCGCCGCATCGGGCTTTTCGACGAAGCGCATGACCTGCGCGGGTTCGTCGCCCGCCGGCGGCGCGTCGCACTCGATGTAGCCGAAGCCGGTCTCGGGCATCGTCGGCCGGATGCCGAACAGCACGATCCGTCCTGCGCGCGCCAGCTCGGCCGCGCGCGCGGCGGCCTGCGCGAAGCGCGCCTCGTCCTGGATCAGATGGTCTGCGGGCAGCACCAGCATCGGCTCGTCGCGCAGGCCGTTGGCCTCGGCCCATAGCGCGGCCGCGCCGATGGCGGGCGCGGTGTTGCGGCCGATCGGTTCGAGCAGAAGCTGCAGCGATGCGGGCGCGCCCGCGCGCATCGTCTCGATCTCCTCGGACGTGCGGAAGCTGTATTCCTTGTTCGTCACGATCACGCAGCGCTGCGCGCCGGCGCGCGTGGCGCGTGCGACGGTCCGTTGCAGCAGCGACGGCCCGTCGCCGATGCGCATGAACGGCTTGGGCAGCGCTTCGCGCGACACCGGCCACAGCCGCGTGCCCGAACCGCCGGAGAGGATCACTGCGAGCATCGCGTCGTCTGTCCGTCGAGAGGGAGGGTACGGGCGCCGTCCGGCGTGCCGTCGGACCCCGGAGATCGGTGCGCCGTTCGCCCGGATTATCGCCGACGCCGCAACGCGTCTCGCGGCGGCGGCGCGGGCGTCCGACGGACGTGGTGCGTAGAATGCCCGCCGGTCAACACGCCCGTGCGACGCCATGCATCCGCCGATCGACGCATCGATCTTCAAGGCCTACGACATCCGCGGCATCGTCGACCGCACGCTGACCGTCGATCGCGGTCGGGCGCGACGGGCGGCTGTCCGGCCCGCGCCTGCGCGATGCGCTGATCGACGGCATCCGCGCCACCGGCATCGCCGTCGTCGACGTCGGCATGGTCACGACGCCGATGCTGTATTTCTCGACGGTTCATCTGGGCACCGGCTCGGGCGTGTCGATCACCGGC
>JBKBSH010000451.1:0-2100 GCA_046291795.1 Burkholderiaceae bacterium
GTCGATCAGGCTGACCAAGATCACGACCGCCGCGACGATGCCGACCTGGAACAGGAAGCCGCGGCCGAGCAGCGCCGCAGCGGCATCGGCGATCGCCTGCAGCCCGCCGAGCAGCGTCAGCGCCACCAGCAGCGCGGTACCGACCGCCGTCTCGAACAAGGCGAAGCGCTGTTTGGCGATCGTGTAGGCGGCCGCCTTGCGATGCGCTTCGAGGCTCACACGGCCGGCAAACTGTGCGGGCACCGCGTCGGCGTTCGACGCGACGTGGCGGATCTGCCGCGCCGCGAGCCAGTACTTCAGCGCGACGGTCAGCAGCAGGAAGGCGACGAACAGCAGCGAAAACGCGAAGCTCATGGGATCCAGTCGGGGTGCCCGGGACTCGATCCGGGGCGGCTGCGCGGGAGGCGCGTGCGACAATCGCACGCCGTTACGAACGCGGAAAATTATGGCACAGGGCAACGACGCGACGATGGCGCGCGACGCGCGCTACGACGAAAACAACCTGATCTGGATCGACATGGAAATGAGCGGTCTGAATCCCGACTCCGACCGGGTGCTCGAGGTCGCGGTCGTCGTCACCGACGCGCAGCTCGAGCTCGTCGCCGAAGGGCCCGCGCTCGCGGTGCACCAGGACGAGCGCATCCTCGCGGCGATGGACGACTGGAACACCGCGACGCATGCCCGCTCCGGACTGACCGGGCGCGTGCGCGAATCGACGCTCGACGAGGCCGCCGCCGAGGCGGCCGTGCTCGACTTCCTGCGACGCTACGTGCCCGAGGGCAGATCGCCGATGTGCGGCAACTCGATCTGCCAGGACCGCCGCTTCATGGCGCGCTGGATGCCGCGGCTGGAAGCCTATTTTCACTACCGCAACCTCGACGTCAGCACGCTGAAGGAACTGGCGCGGCGCTGGAAACCGGACGCGTATCGCGCCTTCGAGAAGCAGAACCGGCACGAGGCGCTCGCCGACATCTACGAATCGATCGCCGAACTGAAGCACTACCGCGCGCATCTGCTCGCCGTCTGATGCGGCGGCGATGATCGAGCGCATCCTCGCCATCATCGTTCCCGTGTTCGGCGTGATTGCCGTCGGCTACGGCTACGCGCGGCTGCGCGGCGAGCGCGTCCGCAGCGAGGCGGGAGCGCTGAACGTGCTGAACCTGAACCTGCTCGGCCCGCTGCTGTGCTTCACGGCGCTTGCCGCGAAGGAATTCGAAATCGCGCAGCGCGCGCCGCTGCTCGCCGGCGCGGCGATCGTGATCGCCGTGTCGGGGCTGCTCGCGTGGCCGATCGCGCGGCTGGCGGGCTTCGATGCGCGCACGTTCGTGCCGCCGATGATGTTCAACAACTGCGGCAACATGGGGCTGCCGCTCGCGGTGCTGGCCTTCGGCCCCGCCGCGCTCGGGCCGGCGGTCGCGATGTTCGTGCTGAGCAACACGCTGCACTTCTCGCTCGGAGTGCGCATCGTCGCGCATGGGCAGGTGCCGTGGCGCCGGTCGCTGCGGCTGCTCGCCAACCCGATGATGATCGGCACCGCGATCGGGCTCGTCTTCGCACTCGTGCGGCCGCCGTTTCCGCAGCCGCTGTTCGACGGGCTGAAGCTGCTCGGCGACGCGGCCATCCCGATGATGCTTTTCGCGCTGGGCATCCGGATGGTCGACGTCACCGCGCGCGACTGGCGCATCGGTGTGGTCGGCGCGATCGTCTGCCCCGTCGTCGGTCTGGCCGGCGCGTTCGTCGCCGACGCGCTGCTTTCGCTCGATGCGGCCGGACGCGGGCAGCTGTTCCTGTTCGCCGCGCTGCCACCGGCGGTGCTGAACTTCATGCTCGCCGAGGTCTACCGGCAGGAGCCGGAGAAGGTCGCTTCGATCACGCTGGTCGGCAACCTGGCTGCGGTCTTCTTCGTTCCGGCCGGACTGGCGCTCGGACTCGCGTCCTGAGCTACTCGGGGACGCCGGCCTTGCGCAGCCCGGCGAACAGATGCTGCTCGCGCTGCTGCGCGGCGCGCGGTGCCGGCTCGCCCGACAGCGCGCGCACCCAGCGGATCGAGAAGCGCGGCTCGCGCCGCAGCAGTTCCGCGCGCGCCGTGGCCGCTCGCGC
>JBKBSH010000452.1:0-2091 GCA_046291795.1 Burkholderiaceae bacterium
CCGTCGTTCTGGAGTTCAGTCTTGTGCTGATAGCAGGTGTGCGCGACCGTGACCTCGTCGGCTTCTTCTTTGGCCGACGAGATCGTCGGCCCTCTATTGCGGCGTGCTGCTCGCGATCGCGGACCAGGCGCGCACGATCCGCATCCCCGTGCACATGATCGAGACGATCAACAAGATGAACCGCATCAGCCGTCAGATCCTGCAGGAGACGGGTCAGGAGCCCGACCCGGCGACGCTCGCGGTGAAGATGGAAATGCCGGAAGACAAGATCCGCAAGATCCTGAAGATCGCCAAGGAACCGATCAGCATGGAGACGCCGATCGGCGACGACGACGACTCGCATCTGGGCGACTTCATCGAGGACACGTCGACGGTCGCGCCGGTGGACGCGGCCCAGTACAACAGTTTGGCCGAGGTCACGAAGGACGTGCTGGATTCACTGACACCGCGTGAAGCGAAGGTGCTGCGGATGCGTTTCGGCATCGAGATGTCGACCGACCATACGCTGGAGGAGGTCGGCAAACAGTTCGACGTCACGCGCGAGCGGATCCGGCAGATCGAGGCGAAGGCGCTGCGCAAACTGCGCCACCCGAGCCGCAGCGACAAGCTGAAGAGCTTCCTGGAATAAACAGTGGTCGGGCGGTCGGATCGAATACGCTGCTCACCGAACGGGCCGTTAGCTCAGTCGGTCAGAGCAGGGGACTCATAATCCCTTGGTCGTTGGTTCGAGTCCAACACGGCCCACCCAACGTATGGACGAGACGTCACCGAGTCCCCCTCAGCGCCTGTCGGCGCTGCGCAGGGGACTCGCTCGCGCCTCCGACTCATCGGCGCTCGCTCCCTTGGTCGTTGGTTCGAGTCCAACACGGCCCACCGGTACATGTCTGACTATCACGATTTCGACCACTTCGGCCTCGACCCGCTGATCGTCGCGGCGGTCAAGGAGATGGGCTACACGACGCCCACGCCGATCCAGAGCAAGGCGATTCCGGTCGTGCTCAAGGGCGGCGACGTGATGGGCGCGGCGCAGACCGGCACCGGCAAGACGGCCGGCTTCGGCCTGCCGATGCTGCAGCGGCTGCTGCCGCACGCCAACACGAGCATGTCGCCGGCGCGCCATCCGGTGCGCGGCCTGGTGCTCACGCCGACGCGCGAGTTGGCCGAGCAGGTGGCGGAGAACCTCAAGAAGTACGCGTCGAAGACCGCGCTGCGCGTGACCTGCGTGTACGGCGGTGTCGACATGGACCCGCAGACGGAGGCCTTGCGCCGCGGCTGCGAGGTCGTGATCGCCACGCCGGGCAGGTTGCTCGACCATATCCAGCAGAAGAACACCAACCTGTCGCAGGTGCAGATCGTCGTGCTCGACGAGGCGGACCGGATGCTCGACATGGGCTTTCTGCCGGACATTTCGCGCATCCTCAACCTGTTGCCGAAAGCGCGGCAGAGCCTGATGTTCTCGGCCACGTTTTCCGAAGAGATCAAGAAGCTCGCCGCCAACTTCCTGCGTGATCCGGTGTTGATCGAAGTCGCCCGGCGCAACGCGACCGCCGAGCTGATCACGCAGGAGGTGTTCAGGGTCCACGAGTCGGAGAAGACCGAAGCGCTGCTGACCCTGCTGCGCACGCGCGGCCCCGCTGGCGGACCGATCAAGCAGGTGCTGGTGTTCGTCAACGCAAAGATCGAGTGCCGGCGGCTCGCGCGTCAGTTGCAGAAGGCGGGGGTGAACGCCGACGCGATCCACGGCGACAAGACGCAGGACGAGCGGATGAAGGCGCTCGAAGGCTTCAAGCGGGGCGACATCGAGGTGCTGGTCGCGACCGACGTCGCCGCGCGCGGTCTGGACATCGTCGAGCTTCCCGTCGTCATCAACTACGACGTGCCGTTCAACCCCGAGGACTACGTGCACCGGATCGGTCGCACCGGACGTGCGGGCGCCGAGGGTCTGGCGATCATGCTGATGAC
Organism: Burkholderiaceae bacterium; assembly: GCA_046291795.1. Classification (GTDB taxonomy): domain Bacteria; phylum Pseudomonadota; class Gammaproteobacteria; order Burkholderiales; family Burkholderiaceae_F; genus DSNY01. The sequence goes on from JBKBSH010000452.1 coordinate 1,963, forward strand.
CGGCGCCGACGAGCGCAACGTGCAGGCGATCGAAAGGCTCACGAAGCAGAAGTTCGACATCCGGCCGCGGGGCGCCCCCCCCCGCGCGCGGGGCGCCCCCGGCCCGCCCCGGGCGGGGCCCGGCCGGGC
>JBKBSH010000453.1:0-2081 GCA_046291795.1 Burkholderiaceae bacterium
GCCGCGACCTGCTTTCGGCCCGGCTCGTCGAGCTGATCGAACAGGGGCGCGCGGTCGACACGCGCGCGTACATCGAAGCGCTGCAGCTCGGCCGCGCGTGCGCGGCCGCGATCGACGGCCTGTTCGGCGCGGCCGACGTCGTGCTGTGCCCTGCGGCGCCGGGCGAAGCGCCGCGCGGGCTCGGCTCCACCGGCGATCCGATCTTCAATCGGCCGTGGCACCTGATCGGCTGTCCCGCGCTGAACATCCCGTGCGGTCACGGCGAAACCGGACTGCCGCTCGGCCTGCAGGTGATCGCGCGCCCCGGCGACGACGCCAAGCTGCTCGCCGCCGGCGCGTGGATCGAGGCGAAGCTTCGCGATTGAACGCCCGCTGCGCGAGCCCCCGGCTTTCAACGGAGGATGCGCGCGGCGACAGCGATGCGTCGTTCGATCGCGCAGCCTGCGCCGGGCATCGATGGACAGAGGAGCACCCGCATGAAGAAGAAAGCGCCGCAGACACGCTACGACCTGGTCGTCAAGAACGTCCGCGTCGTCCGTCCGACCGGCAATGCCGTGCACGAGGCCGACATCGCGATCGCAGACGGCAAGTTCGCGCGCGTCGCGCCGGGCATCGATCCGGCGCTGGCGAAGCAGGTCTACGACGGCCGCGGGCGGCTCGCGTTTCCCGGCGTGGTCGACGCGCACATGCACACCGGCATCTACGCGCCGCTCGAAGAAGACGCGGTGACCGAGAGCCGTGCGGCGGCATCCGGCGGCGTGACCTCGAGCCTGAACTACTTCCGCACCGGCCAGTACTACCTGAACAAGGGCGGGCCGTACGCGAAGTTCTTTCCGGAGGTGCTCAGGATCTCGAAGGGGCGCTTCCACGTCGACTACGGCTACCACCTCGCGCCGATGGATTCGACGCACATCCGCGAGATCCCGCAACTCGTCGACCGGCACGGCGTCGCGAGCTTCAAGATCTTCATGTTCTACGGCTCGCACGGGCTGCACGGCGCATCCGACAGCCAGCGCGACTTCCTGATGATCGGGCCGGACGATCGCTACGACTACGCGCACTTCGAGTTCGTCATGCGCGCGGTCGAGGACGCGCGCCGGCGCGATCCGCGCAAGGCGAGCCAGATCAGCCTGTCGCTCCACTGCGAGACCGCCGAGATCATGACCGCGTACACGAAGATGGTCGAACGCGAGGGTCGGCTCAAGGGCCTCGCCGCGTACCACGCGGCGCGCCCGCCGCACTCGGAAGGGCTCGCGGTCTTCATCGCCGCGTATCTCGCCGACGAAACGCGGCTGGCGAACATCAACCTGCTGCATCTGTCGTCGCGCAAGGCGCTGACCGCGGCGCTGCAGATGGCGGCGTTGTTCCCGCACATCGACTTTCGCCGCGAAGTGACGATCGGCCATCTGATGCTCGACGTGACGAGCCGGGCCGGTGCGCTGGCCAAGGTCAACCCGCCGATCCGCCCGCGTGAGGACGTCGAGTTCCTGTGGGACAAGCTCGCCGAGGGCAAGATCGACTGGGTGGTCAGCGACCATGCGTGCTGCCGGCACGAGACGAAGGTTCCGAAGCAATACTTCGGCAACATCTGGATGGCGAAGTCGGGTTTCGGCGGCACCGAGTACCTGTTGCCCGCACTCGTTTCCGAGGGCAGCCGGCGCGGGCTGAGCTACAACCACATCGCGCGGCTGACGAGCTTCAATCCGGCGCGCCGCTTCGGGCTGAACCGCAAGGGCGACATCGACGTCGGGCTCGATGCCGACATCGCGCTGGTCGACCCCGCGAAGACCTGGACGATCCGCGCGCGCGGCTCGGAGTCGTCGCAGGGCTATACGCCGTTCGAGGGCATCGAGCTCGCCGCGCGCGTCGACGCGACCTTCCTGCGCGGCGCGCTGATCTACGAGGACGGCCGCGTGCTCGGCAAGCCGCGCGGGGAGTATCTGTTCCGGCCGACCGACTGAGCTGCGCCCTCGCCCCGGCAGCCGGGCAGAAGCGCAGCAGCGAAGGATTCGCCCGAACGACCGAAGATCCCGCCGGATTCCAGTTCGCCCGATTCCGGAACCAAGCCGTGCCCGTCCACA
>JBKBSH010000044.1:0-10729 GCA_046291795.1 Burkholderiaceae bacterium
GACCGCGCCGCCGCGGCGGCGCGCGATAGCCGCTCAGTGCGCGTGTCGCATGCCGCAGTACTTGCCCACGCCGAGACCGCCGCAGTCCTTGCCCAGCTGCGCGAGGCACTCGCGGTAAGGCTTGTCGCCGGCCAGGCACTGCGCGGCCGCGGTGTGGATCGCTGCCATGCGCCGATGTTCGTCGATGCGTCTGGCAGCATCCTTGAGCCCGTCCGGCCCGGACCGCAGGCCGCAGTGCGTGCCGACGGCGAGTCCGCGGCAGTCGGCCCGTAACTGCTCCTGGCAGGCCTTGGCGTCGCCCTTGCCTTGCAGGCAGGCCGCCGCGGCTTCGTGTGCGGCGGCGATCTTCTGGTGTCTGGCGCGGTCTTCGGCGCGATGCGCGTCGCCGCCGCCTTGCGCGTGCGCGGGTGCGAAGCCGACAAGGATCAGGCAGGCGAGCGTGGTCGAGAGTAAGCGGTAGGGTTTCATTCGATGAACTCCGGTTTTGGAAGCGCGGGGGCAAATCGCGGCCGCCGTGCGGCGAGCGCGACGGCGGTACTCGCACGCACGGTCGACCGCTCAGAGGGCCGCCTGGATGCCCAGGACCAGCGAGCGGCCGGGCGGCGGCGCCAGATGCTTCAGGTAGGACGTGTGGATGCGCGTGTCCGCGTCGGTCAGGTTTCGCCCGATCAGGTAGACGGTGACGGCCGCGCCGGCAGGCCGCCAGGCGGCGCCCGCATCGACTCGCGTGTATCCCGGCGTCGGCGCCTCGGGTTCTCCGTCGCGCAGATCGAAGCGCGACACGCGGCGCTGCGCGAACACGCGCGTTGCGGCAAGCTTTGCCGACCAGTTCGCTTCCTTCCAGCCGACGTCGAGCCCGACGCGCGACGGCGGCATGCGTGGCAGGTACGCGCCGTCGTTCGGCCCGGAGACGAGTTTCCCACGCACGGTGTCGCCCCATAGCCGCACCTGCGCCCCGGTGCGCCCGCCCCAGGCGACCTCCGCCTCCGCACCGCGCAGCAGCGCATCGGCCTGCGTGAAGGCAAGGTTCGACAGCGTCTCCTCCACGTTGCCGTTCTCGTCCAGCACGTCCGTCGTGCTGCCGTCGAAGAAGCCGTAGATGTAGTCGCGGACGCGGTTGACGAACATCGTAAGCTGCGCGCGCCCGGCGCTGCCCGCATGGCGCAGCGACAGATCGACATTGCGCGATTTCTCCTTGCGCAGGTTCGGGTTGCCGATCTCGAAGGCGAACGTGGCGGGATGCGCGCCGAGGAAATAAAGCTCCTCGACGGCCGGGGCGCGCTCGGCTGCCGTGAGTGTCGCGCCGAGCTCCCAGGCGGGCGCGATGCTCCAGGTCGCGCCCCCCGACAGCGAAGTCAGCGCAAAGCGGCGCGACGGCGCCCGGCTGCCATCCTCGTAGTCCTCGCCGACCTTGTACCGCTCGGAATCCGCGCGCCCGCCGAGTTCGGTCCGAACGCTGCCGAAGCGGCGTTCCTCGACCGCGAACAGTGCCATGCCGGTCGAGTCGGCGCGCGGCAATCGCCCCTCGCCGGAGCCGCGCGTTTGCATCGACTGCAGTTGCACGCCCAATGCGCCGCGCCAGCCGGCGAACGCGTGCGGCAGTTCGATGCGCCCTTCGAAGCCCTTGTTCGTGAACGTGGCGCCCGCAGCACCGCCCGGTTCGAGCTCCGTGTGCGCGTAATCCGTGTAGGCGAATCTGCTGCGCACCGCGGCGAACGGCCCGACCGACGCGCCGAGGTCGGCCTGCAGTTCGTAGCGCGTGCGGCGCAGCTTGATCGTCACCGGATCCTCGGGATTCGGAATGCCGTAGTCGGATTCGTAACGCTGCACTGCCAGCCCGGCGCGCGTTGCCGCCGCCCGGCCAAACCACGACGCGCCTGTCGCGATCGACTGCGTGTCGGTCCGGCTATTGGGAAGCCGGTCGACCGCGATCACGTTGCCGCCTTCGTCGCGCAAGGGTGCCGCCAAGTTGTAGTCGCCGGTGGTCTGCTTGAAGCCTTCGAGGCGCCAGGCGGTGCTGTCGCCGAGTGGACCCGCCAGGTCGAAGGCGCCTGCGCGCCCGCGGTCCACACTCGAGTAGCGCACGTTGGCATCGGCGCCGAACTCGCTGGCGCGCTGCCGCGGCACGCGCTCGCTGACGATGTTGACCAGTCCGCCGATCGCGCCCGAGCCGTACAGCAGCGTCGCGGGGCCGCGCAGGATCTCGACCTGGCGTGCGTTCAGCGTATCGGCGGCGACCCGGTGATCGGGCGACGCACCGGAAACGTCGGCCACGCCGAGACCGGACTCGGTGATGCGAACGCGCGCCGAATCCATGCCGCGAATGATCGGACGGCCGGCGCCGGGGCCGTAGGCGGACGACTGCACGCCCGGCTCGCGGCCGAGCGTCTCCCCGAGGCTGGTCGACTCGGCCGCGCGCAGCGCGTCGCCGCGCAGCGTGCCGGCCGGACGCAGCAGGTCGAGTTCGGTGCGGTCGAGCGGGTCGGCGGTGACGACGACCTCATCGAGACGCGTCGGCGTTTGGGACGGGGATTGGGCGCGCGCGGGCGCGACTTGCAGGCACGCAGCGGCGACGGCAAGCGCGATCGTCCGCGACCCGGGAGTGGGTGGTTGTTCCATGCGAGATCCTCTTTTTGGTCGAACGCGCACCGCCCGGGCCCCATGCGTACGCGAGGCCGAGCAGGCGCAAAGGTCATCCGGCGCAACGCGCCGGCGGTCAGCGGCAGGACGAGGGATCAGGCGCGCGGCGGCGCGCGCGGACGGAAAGCGAGGTGGGATGCGCGACCGGCCCGCGGTTCAGGCTCGACGGCGATGCCAGAGGTCGGCGGCGGAGGTTGCTGCGTCGACGCCAGCCACACGGGCGGCCCGTTGCCGAGCGTGGCCGCGTCGTAGGCGGCGCAGTGGTGCGCGGCATGCAGATCGACGGCATCGTGGGCATGCGCATCGTCGAGGCCATGCTCGTGTTGGTGCGCTCCGACCAGGAGCGGACGACCGTCACCGGTCGGATGCTCGATGCGATGGCCGAGCCCGGCGATCTGCGTGCCGACCAGGCACACAGTCAGCCACAGCGCGAGCAGCAGCGAGCCGCGGCGCAAGTACCGGCGACAGATTCGCTGCAAGTGTGCAGGCATGCGCGCCATCGACATGGCCTTCAGAGGGCCCCGCTGCGAAATCCGCGGGGCCGGTTCCCAATTATGCAGGCCGAACCGCGGCAGGCCGCGCGCCGAAGCGATCGATGATCGCTGCTCGACACGGCGGAACGTCCGTCACTGCCTTCGAGATCCGCGGCTACGCGAGCCGAAAGCCGGGTACCTTGGCGGCCCTTGCGTCGAACGAGACCGTGGAGTCGCAGCCGAGCGCGCGGTATTTCGCTCCGATCAGGCAGTCCGCGAACTCGGCGCCGGAATCCTTCCATACGTACAGCGCTTCCTCGACACAAGCTTCGTCTTCGATGCGAACGTCGGTGGATTCGAGCAGCCCTGAAAACGCAGCGAGGATGTCTTTCTTCGCGAGTCCGTAGCGACTACGCAGCACCCATTCGCACTCGAGAAGAACCAGCTGGCTGATCAAGACCGGATCGTCGTTGGCGGCTTCGTGTCTGATCAGCCGGCGCGCTTTCTCGAACTGCCGTTCGTCGTCGGCGACGAGAAAGCGCACGAGGACGTTGGTGTCCAGGCCGATCATCAGCGCGACAGCCGCTCGATCGGCACCGGCTTCCGGCCCTTCCTGCGCAGGACTCCCGCCAGTCCTAGGATGCTCTTGTTCTTCACCCGCATCAGCACGGTGCCGTCCGGCATCAGCGTGAAAGTCATGCGATCGCCGGACTTCATGGCGAGTTTGTCACGAATCCGTTTCGGAATCGTGGTCTGTCCCTTGCTCGTCAAAGTCGCTTCTTCGGCCATGACACTGCCGCTCCTTTGCGAATCGCGGCCGCCGCGATCCTTACGCACGGGACTATAGTAAGGAACGTTGGGCATCGCAATTCCACGCGGCGGGGTCGACGGGGCGTACGAGCCGTGCAGCGGCGCCATCGCCGACCGCCGTCCGGCGCGCCACCGAGCGCGCATCGCCCGATCGTCCGGTGAGCACGAGCGCAGGACTCGCTTGCGCTCTGCATCGAGCGGCGCGCATCACCACGCCGCGCCGCCGCCCGCGAGCATCCTGAGCGCGCCTGCGAGCCCCTCGACGACGCGCGCCATCCGCGCATAGTCGAGTTTCTCGGGCGTGTCGGTGGTGCGGTGATAGTGCGGGTAGCGATAGAACGCCGTGTCGGTGACCATCACGGCGCGATAGCCGGCGCGCCAGAACGACAGCTGGTCGCTCCACGACACGCCGGGAACGAGCGCGGGGCTGGCGAGCGACTCAACCGGAAAGTCCGACGCCGCCTTGAACGCGCGAACGACCTCGCGCAGCGCGCGGCGCGAGCGCAGGTTCGAAACGAAGCCGATGAAGTTGCCCGCCCGCGGATAGAACAGACCGAGCGGCGGCGGATAGCGCTGGCTGCCCGGTGCGTCGCTGTAGCAGCCGAGCATCTCGAGCGACAGCATCACGCGGATGTCGTCGCCGCGTGCGCGCGCCGCTCGCGCGTAGACGCGGCTTCCCATCTCGCCCCAGTAGAAAAACGGCGGCTCCTCGTTGACGAACGCAACCAGCTTGACGGTGCGCTCGCAGCGCGCATCGCGCAGAGCGCGCGCGATCTCGACGAGCGCCGCCACGCCGCTGGCGTTGTCGTCGGCGCCGGGCGAACCGGGCACCGTGTCGTAGTGCGCGCCGGCGAGCACGATTTCGCTCTTGCGCGCGCCGCCGGGCAGCGTCGCTTCGAGATTCGACGAGGCCACGCCCGCGGCGACGTAGGTCTGCCGCGCGACCTCGTAGCCCGCCGCCGTCAGTTCGCCCGCGATGTACGCCTCGGCCGCATGCAGCGCAGCGGGCCGCCCGACGTGCCGTTCGCCGATGCCGAGCGCCAGCGCGACGACGTGACGGCGGAGGCGGGATTCGAGATCGGACATCGCACCGCGTCGGCTTGCTCGGTCGATCTGCGGTGCCCGGCGCAAGCAGGCGTGGCCGGGCGTCCGCTCGCTGCGCCGGTCAGAGCGCCTTGGCCAGCGCCAGCACCTCGCGGAAGCGGGGATCGGTGGCGTTTGCGGTCCACTCGTACAGCACCGTCTCGGTCCCCGCGAGCAGGCAGCCGGCCTGCGCCATCCGTTGCAGCGCGTGCTCGCGGTCGACCAGGCGGCCGGTGCGCGAGCCGACGGCGTCGGCGACGATGCACACGTCGAAGCCGTGTGCGCGCAGACCGAGCGCGGTCTGCAGCACGCACACGTGCGCCTCCATGCCGGTCATCACGATGAGTCGGCGGCCGGTGCGCTGCACGCGCCCGATGAATTCGGGATGGCCGGTTGCGCCGAACGCGGTCTTCTCGAAGATCTCGTCGGCGCCGAAATGCGAGCGCAGCGGCTCGATCGCGCGGCCGATCCGATCCGGGCAGTGTTCGGTCAGCAGCTTCGGCACGCCGAAGAGTTTCGCCGCGGCGAGCAGCGTTTCGGTGCGACGCGCGAGCGTCTCGTTGCCGACGATGTGCGGGGCGAGCCTGCTCTGGATGTCGATGACCACGAGCAGCGAGTCGTCGCGGGTGATCTGCATGGCGCCTTCCCTTACGCGACGAAACTCTACTCCCGCGGCCTCGCGCGGACGAAGAAGCTCGTCACCAGGCCGAACGCCGCGGCGCCGGCGAGCAGCGCGATCGCGCGATCCCACGCGCCGGCCAGATCGCCTGCGGCGCCGCCGCGGTCGAGCACCCAGCCGACCCACGGCTGCAGGATGCCGGTGCCGAGGAAGATGCCGACGTTGACCACCGAGGTTGCGATGCCCGAGTACGCGGGCGGGTTGGCTTCCTTCGCGATCGTCCACGACAGCGTGAATCCGGGGATCAGCAGCCCCATCGACAGGAACCACGCGAGCGTGGCCCATTGCGGCCACGGCGCATGCAGCAGCCACGGCAGCCACGACAGCGTGTACGCGAGGACGAAGACGCGCATCACGCCCTGCCGGCTCTTCAGCCGGTCGGAGATCATGCCGATCGCCACCGACCCCACCGCCACGCCGAGCAGCAGCAGGCTGGCGTGCTGTGCGGCGTCCACCCGCGACATGCCGTAGGTCTGCTGCAGGTATGGCACCGCCCACAAGCCCGCGAATGCGAGAAAGCTGCCGCCCACGCCCGCGTTGACGAAGAACGCCGGCCAGGTCGCCGGATTCGCGGCCACGTGCGCCAGCGCGCGCAGCCAAGGCAGCCTGGCGGTCGTCGCCGGCGCGGCATGCACCGGCGAAAAGCCCAGCTCCTCGGGTCGATCGCGCACGCGCAGCCAGGTCGCGATCGCCAGCAGCGCGGACAGCAGCGCGAGCGCGACGAACACCGTTCGCCACGACGCAAAGGTGACGATCCACGCGAGCGGTGCACCGGCGGCGACCGCGCCGAGGTTGCCGGCGAACATCGTCACGCCGGCGAGCGTTGCGAACCGGTCCGCCGGAAACCACACCGCCGACACCTTCAGGATCGCGATGAAAGCGACCGACACGCCGACGCCCACCAGCGTGCGGCCGACCGCGGCGATCTCCCAGACCGGCGCGAGCGCGAACAGCAGGGAGCCCGCCGCCGCGATCGCCGAACCGGCCGCCAGGATCCTGCGCGGCCCGAGCGTATCCGCGAGCACGCCCACGGGCACCTGCAGCAGCGTGTACACGTAGAAGTAGGTCGCGGCGAGCGTGCCCAGCACCGCGCCGCTGATCGCGAACGCCTGCGTCAGCTCGCCGGCGATCGCCGCCGGCGCGGTGCGATGCACGAACGACAACACGAAGCTCGCCAGCGCGAGGCCGAAGACCATGCGCCGGGTCCGGATCAGGGTCATTGCGTCGGCCTCGTCGATCTACCGCGATCGTACCTGCCGTTCCCCGCGGCGCCGCAACGTGCAGGACCCTCTACACTGCATTGAGCCGCACGAAAGCTGCGGTGCGCCCGCAGGAACTTCCACGAGGAGGGACGCGATGACCGATCGTTCGACGCCGCGCGTCGTTCGCGCGCCCACCGGAACGCGGCTTGCCTGCCGCAACTGGCAGATCGAAGCGGCGTACCGGATGATCCAGAACAACCTCGATCCCGACGTGGCCGAGCGCCCCGAGGATCTGGTCGTCTACGGCGGCATCGGCAAGGCCGCGCGCAACTGGGCGTGCTTCGACGCGATCCTCGAGGCGCTGCGCGCGCTCGCGCCCGACGAGTCGCTGCTGGTGCAGTCGGGCAAACCCGTCGCGGTGTTCCGCACGCATGCGGACGCGCCGCGCGTGCTGATCGCCAACTCGAATCTCGTGCCGCGCTGGGCGACCTGGGAGCACTTCCACGAACTCGACCGCAAGGGCCTGATGATGTTCGGCCAGATGACCGCGGGCTCGTGGATCTACATCGGCTCGCAGGGCATCGTTCAGGGAACGCACGAGACTTTCGTCGAGCTGGGCCGCCAACACTACGGCGGCGACTGGTCGGGCAAGTGGATCCTCACGGCCGGGCTCGGCGGCATGGGCGGCGCGCAGCCGCTCGCCGCGGTGCTCGCGGGCGCGCATTGCATCGTCGTCGAGTGCCAGGAGTCGCGAATCGACTTCCGGCTGCGGACGCGCTACGTCGACCGCAAGGCGCGCACGATCGACGAGGCGCTCGCCATGCTCGCCCAGGCGAAGCAGCCGACGTCGATCGCGCTCGTCGGCAACGCCGCGGAGCTGATGCCGCGCTTCGTCGAGATCGCGCGCCGCGGCGGTCCGCGCCCGCACGCGGTGACCGACCAGACCTCGGCGCACGATCTGGTCAACGGCTATCTGCCGATCGGCTGGACCGTCGAGCGCTGGTTCGCCGCGCGCGCAGGTTCCGAGGAACAGCGCAAGGCGCTCGCGCGTGCGGCCGCGGCCTCCTGCGCGGTGCACGTGCGCGCGATGCTGGACTTCCACGCGATGGGCGTACCGACGATCGACTACGGCAACAACATCCGCCAGGTCGCGCTCGACGAAGGCGTTCGCAACGCGTTCGACTTTCCCGGTTTCGTTCCGGCGTGCATCCGGCCGCTGTTCTGCGAAGGCAAGGGGCCGTTCCGCTGGGTCGCGCTGTCGGGCGACCCGCAGGACATCTTTCGCACCGACGCGAAGATCAAGGAGCTGTTCCCGGAAAACCGCCCTCTGCACCGCTGGCTCGACCAGGCGCGCGACCGCATCGCCTTCCAGGGGCTGCCGGCGCGCATCTGCTGGCTCGGGCTCGGCGAGCGGCATCGCGCAGGGCTCGCGTTCAACGCGATGGTCCGCAGCGGCGAGTTGAAGGCGCCGATCGTGATCGGCCGCGACCACCTCGACAGCGGGTCGGTCGCCAGTCCCAACCGCGAGACCGAAGCGATGCGCGACGGCTCCGACGCGGTGTCCGACTGGCCGCTGCTCAACGCGCTGCTTTCCACCGCCGGCGGCGCGACCTGGGTCAGCCTGCATCACGGCGGCGGTGTGGGCATGGGTTACTCGCAGCATGCCGGCGTGGTGATCGTCTGCGACGGCACCCGGGAAGCCGACGCCCGGCTCGAGCGCGTGCTGTGGAACGATCCCGCGCTCGGCGTCGTGCGGCACGCCGACGCCGGCTACGAGCGCGCGATCGAGACCGCGCGCAGGTTCGGTTTGAAGACGCCGGGAATCGACCTTGGCCGATGACGTGAAGCGCCGCGTCCGAGCCGAAAGCGGGCGGGCTGCGGCGAGCCGCTTGCGCGATCGGTGAACCCATGCTCACCCTCCATCCCGGCACACTGACGCTCGCCGACCTGCGCACGGCTGCCGGCCGCTTCGAGCCGGTCGCGCTCGACCCCGAGTGCCGCGCGGGCATCGAGGCGAGCGCGCAGGTCGTTGCGCGCATCGTCGCGCGCGGCGATCCCGCCTACGGCATCAACACCGGATTCGGCAAGCTTGCGCGCGTCCGGATCGCCGACGATCGGCTCGCGCAACTGCAGACCAACCTCGTGCGCTCGCACGCGGTCGGCGTGGGGGCGCTGCTCGACGACGACACGGTGCGGCTCGTGCTGCTGCTGAAGATCGCTTCGCTCGCGCGCGGCCACTCGGGCGTGCGGCCGGCGGTGATCGATGCGCTCGTACGGCTGTACAACGCGCAGATCCTGCCTTGCGTCCCTGCGCAGGGTTCGGTCGGCGCCTCGGGCGATCTGGCGCCGCTCGCGCATCTGGCGTTGCCGCTGATCGGCGAAGGCGAGGTGCGCGTCGGCGGCCGCGTGCTGCCGGCGGCGGAGGCGCTGCGCGACGCGGGGATCGCGCCGCTCGCGCTGGAAGCGAAGGAAGGGCTCGCGCTGCTCAACGGCACGCAGGTTTCGACCGCGATCGCGCTGCGCGGACTGCTGCGCGCCGAGCAGGTGTTCGCCGCGGCGGTGGTCGCCGGCGCGCTGTCGGTCGACGCGGCGAAGGGCTCCGACGATCCGTTCGACGAGCGCATCCAGCGCGTGCGCGGCCACGTCGGGCAGATCGAAGTCGCACGGCTTTATCGCGGGTTGCTCGCGGGCAGCGCGATCCGCGCTTCGCACCGCTTCGGCGACGATCGCGTTCAGGACCCGTATTCGCTGCGCTGCCAGCCGCAGGTGATGGGCGCGTGCCTGGAGCTGATCCGCAATGCGGCGGCCACGCTGCTCGCGGAAGCGAACGCGGTATCCGACAACCCGCTCGTTTTCGCCGAAGACGGCGCGGTGCTGTCGGGCGGCAACTTCCACGCCGAGCCGGTCGCTTTCGCCGCCGACACGCTCGCGCTGGCGATCGCCGAGGTCGGCGCATTGAGCGAGCGGCGCATCGCGCTGCTGATCGACGCGACGCTGTCCGGCCTGCCGCCGTTCCTCGTCGAGGAGGCGGGCTTGAACTCCGGCTTCATGATCGCGCACGTGACCGCGGCGGCGCTCGCGAGCGAGAACAAGACGCTCGCGCATCCGGCGAGTGTGGATTCGCTGCCGACGTCGGCAAACCAGGAGGACCACGTCAGCATGGCGACCTTCGCCGCGCGCAAGCTCGCGGACCTGGCGCTGAACGTGCGGCACATCATCGCGATCGAGCTGCTCGCCGCGGCGCAGGGCATCGACTTCCGTCGTCCGCTCCGAAGCTCGGCCGCGCTCGAAGAGGTGCACGCGGCGATCCGCGCGCGCGTGCCGCACTACGCGCAGGACCGCGCCTTTGCAGCCGACATCCGCGCAGTCGAGCAATTGATCGATGCCGACGCGTTCACCGCTTACGCGCGCGGCGTCCTGCCTTCGTGGAGTCTGCCGTGAACCCGGACTGGCGCGCGGCGTGGCAGGGCCGGGTCGACGCGGCCGACGGCGAAGCCGCGCTGCGCTGGCATCAGATCGTCGCGCCCTGGCGCGCGGGTGCCGTGCGCGGTGTGGCGCTGCTCGGCTTCGCGTCCGACGAAGGCGTGCGCCGCAACCGGGGCCGCGTCGGCGCCGCGCAAGGGCCGCAGGCGCTGCGGCGGCTGCTCGCCGATCTGCCGGTGCATTCGCGCTTCGCGCTTCACGACGCGGGCGATGTGCCGTGCGAAGGCGGCGCGCTCGAGGCCGCGCAGCACGCGTACGCGGCGCGCGCGGCGGCGCTGCTCGACGAAGGCCAGCTCGTGCTCGGCGCAGGCGGCGGCCACGAGATCGCGTGGGCGAGCTATCTCGCGCTCGCCGCAAGC
>JBKBSH010000454.1:0-2066 GCA_046291795.1 Burkholderiaceae bacterium
CCGCAGCGGCGAGCCCCGGCGGCCCGGTCGCCCCTGGCCCCGGTCCGGTCGCCCCGCACGGCAACGGCAGTCACGCCGAAGTGCTGGACGGCACCGCCACGGTCGATCCGCTGGCCGAAGCACGCATGACCACCGCCGTCGACCGGCTCGCCCGCTTCGGCGTGGCGACGATCCACGAGGCGATGGGCCGCGTCGGCCTGATGAAGCCGTACCTGCGGCCGATCTATCCCGGCGCCCGGGTCTGCGGCACGGCGGTCACGGTGCTGATGCACCCCGGCGACAACTGGATGATGCACGTGGCCGCCGAGCAGATCCGCGACGGCGACGTGGTGGTCGCCGCCGTCACCGCCGACTGCACCGACGGCTTCTGCGGCGAGCTGCTCGCCACGAGTTTCCGCGCGCGCGGCGGGCGCGGACTCGTCGTCGATGCCGGCGTGCGCGACGTGCGCGAAATGACTGCGATGCAGTTTCCGGTGTGGAGCAAGGCGATCAGCGCCAAGGGCACGATCAAGGCGACGCTTGGCTCGGTCAACGTGCCGGTCGTGTGCGCGGGCGCGCTCGTCAACCCCGGCGACGTGATCGTCGGCGACGACGACGGCGTGGTCGTCGTGCCCGCAGCCGATGCCGCGCGGACGGCGGATGCCGCCGAGGCGCGCGAGGCCAACGAGGCCGACAAGCGCGCCAAGCTCGCCGCCGGCGTGCTCGGGCTCGACCTGTACGGCATGCGCGAGCCGCTCGCGAGGGCCGGTCTGAAGTACGTCGACTGAACGCGATGCACGAGGATCCGAAGCGCTGGCGCATCGGGCTGGTCGGCTACGGCGAGGTCGGCCGTATCCTGGCCGAGGATCTGCGCGCGCAGGGCGTCGCGCGGGTCGGCGCGTATGACATCAAGCTCGGCGGCCCGGCCGGCTCACCGCTGCGGGAGCACGCGGCGCGACACGGCGTCCGTCTGTACGAATCGCACGCCGCGCTCGCGTCGGCGAGCGATCTGGTCGTGTCCGCCGTCACCGCCCGCCAGACGGTCCGGGCCGCGCAGGCTTGCGCGCCCGCGCTGGCCCGCGGCGCCTGGTTTCTCGACTTCAATTCCGCTTCGCCCGGCGCGAAGGCGAAAGCGGCCGAGCCGATCGAAGGCGCCGGCGCCCACTACGTCGAAGCGGCGGTGATGACCTCGGTGCCGCCGCACCGGATCAAGGTGCCGATGCTGCTGGGCGGCGCGCGCGCGGCGCAGCTCGTCCCGCTGCTCGATGCGCTCGGCTTCGCCGCGCGGTTCGTCAGCGACCGACTGGGCGTGGCGTCGGCGACGAAGATGTGCCGCAGCGTGATGATCAAGGGGCTCGAAGCGATGGTGATCGAAAGCTTCACAGCGGCGCGCCATTACGGCGTCGAAGACGCCGTGATCGCGTCGCTCGGGGAGACCTTCCCCGGAATCGACTGGGAGCGTCAGGCCGCGTACTTCTTCCAGCGCGTCATCGAACACGGCCGGCGCCGCGCCGAGGAGATGCGCGAGGTCGCGCAGACCGTGCGCGAAGCCGGTCTTCAGCCGTGGTCGTCCGCAGCGGCGGCCGAGCGGCAGGCGTGGATGGCCGACCTCGCCGACGCGGGCGCGTTCGGCGCGCGCGGCGAGGCAGGTTTCGCGCGCAGCGCGGACTGGCGTGTCGAGGCCGACCGCATCCTCGCGTCGCTCGGCAAGCAGGGTTGACATGGGTTTCGAAAAGACACCGGGTTGGCTCGACTGGTGCGCGAATCCGTCGAAGCCCCGCTTCAAGGTGCCTGCCGGCAGCGTCGACGCGCATTGCCACGTGTTCGGTCCGGCCAGCGAGTTCCCGTACGCGCCCGAGCGCAAGTACACGCCGTGCGATGCGTCCAAGCAGCAGCTGTTCGCGCTGCGCGACCATCTGGGCTTTGCGCGCAACGTGATCGTTCAGGCGACCTGCCACGGCGCGGACAATCGCGCGATGGTCGACGCCTGCGTCGCCTCGCAGGGCAAGGCGCGCGGCGTGGCCACGGTCCGCCGCGGCGTGACCGACCGCGAGCTCGAGCAGATGCACGCGGCCGGCGTGCGCGGC
>JBKBSH010000455.1:0-2048 GCA_046291795.1 Burkholderiaceae bacterium
CTGTTGGGTCTGGGCCTGGGGCGCGCGCGGCCGCGGCGCGCGCGCGTGCTCGTGGCCGTCGGCGTCGGTGGGTTGCTTCTGCTGTCGCTACCGGTCGTTTCGTCCGCGCTGCTGCTGGCGGCGAGCGATCCGCGGGTGCTGGACCCGGCCGCGGCGGGCGCGGCGCAGGCGATCGTGATCCTCAGCGGCGGGCTGCGTCGCGACGCGCCCGAGTACGGCGGCGACACGCTCGGGCGGCTGGCGCTCGAGCGCACGCGCTACGGTGCCAAGGTTGCGCGCGAGACGGGGCTGCCCGTGCTGGTGACCGGTGGCGCTTACGGGCCGACCCGTCCCGAGGCGCACGTCATGCGCGACGTGCTCGAACGCGAGTACGGCGTGACCGTGCGCTGGGTCGAGGACCGTGCGCGGACGACGCGCGAGAACGCGCAGTTCACCGCACGGGTCCTGCGGCCGCTCGGCATCGAGCGCGTGGTCCTCGTCGTGCACGCGTTCGACGTGCCGCGCGCGCGGCTGGAATTCGAGCGAGCGGGTCTGAACGTCGTGCCCGCGCCGACGATGATCCCGCGCCTGGCGGCCGCCGGCATCGCCGACTTTCTGCCGAGCGCGGCGGCGCTGCAGTCTTCCTACTATGCGCTGTACGAGCTGTTCGGGTACGCGGGCGTGCGGCTGGGGCTTTGACTTGCCGCTCCATGGAGTTGCCGCGGCTACAACGAAGGACGGATCACGCCGACGGCCAGTCCCTCGATCGTGAACGGATCACGTCGCAGGTCGACGACGATCGGCGCGAAGTCCGGGTTCTCGGCGATCAGTTCGGCTTTCGCGCCCCTGAGTTTCAGCCGCTTGACGGTGACCTCGTCGCCGAGTCGCGCCACGACGATCTGGCCCGACTGTGCCTGTTCCTGCTTGTGGACGGCCAGCCAGTCGCCGTCCAGGATGCCGGCGTCGCGCATGCTCATGCCGCGCACTTCGAGCAGATAGTCGGCGCGGGGCCGGAACAGCAACGGGTCGACCGCCGGACGCCGGATGACGTTTTCCTGCGCGAGGATGGGACTGCCGGCCGCGACTTTGCCGATCAGCGGCAGGCCCGCGGACAGACCGAACTCATGCGCGGCCTGCTTCAGCGCGCGCACGGTTTCCGTGACGGGGCCCTTGAGGCGGATTCCGCGCGAGGTGCCCGGCACGAGCTCGATCAATCCCTTTTTCTGCAGCGCCTGCAGATGCTGCTCGGCTGCGTTCAGCGAGCGGAAGCCGAACGCGCCGGCGATCTCCTCACGCGTTGGCGGCGCCCCGCTTTCGACGAGCGCGCGGCGGACGAAATCGAGGATCTCGGCCTGTCGGGGAGTGAGGGGTGGGGTCTCTTTGCCCATCGTTCGGGCCCGTCCTGGCAGTCTCAGATACTGGCAATGTATACAGCATCGGTGCAATTTGCAAGGAGGGCGCTGTGGCCGACCATCGACGGGCGTCGTTCTCGGCGCTCGCCGTCATGTATCCGCGCCGTTGTCCAAGTGAGGCAGTCCGGTCGAACTCATCTGTTCGATCGAACGCCTGGACGTGAAGGTCGGCACGCCGCCGGACAAGATAATCCGGGTCATGCAGAGCAACCCCCGTCGCCTTCTGCCCATGGTCGCCGTTTGGGCGATCGTTGCAACCTTTGCGCTTGCTTCCTGTGGCGGCGACGCACCCGCGGCAACGGCTGCAGTGGTGCCACCGCCTTCGGCGCCGCCGTCCGCCCCGGACACGTCGGCACCGAGTGCACCGGCAAACGTTTCCGCGGCGGCGTCGTCGTCGGTGTCGATTCGCGTGACGTGGAGCGCGGCGAGCGACAACGTCGGCGTGGCCGGCTACCGGATCTTCCGCGACGGCAACCAGATCGGAACCGCGACGGGGACGACGTACGACGATTCGGGGTTGACCCCTGGGACGACGTATCGCTACGAGGTCGCCGCCTACGACGCGGCCGGCAACGTGTCGGCGCGGTCGGCGCCGGCGTCGGCGAGCACGCCAGCCGCCAGTGGTCGCGTCATCACCGCGGGTCCGAGCGACTATCT
>JBKBSH010000456.1:0-2041 GCA_046291795.1 Burkholderiaceae bacterium
GCCGGCGCCGTAGTTGTTGACGAACACCTGTCCGCAGCGCAGCTTGCGCGCGAGCCGAAGCTGGCGTGCGCCGTCGCGCGTCCACACGCCGGCGACCAGTCCGTACCTCGTGCCGTTGGCGATCGCGAGCGCATCGGCCTCCGAGTCGAACGGCATCGCCGCGAGCACGGGGCCGAAGATCTCCTCCTGCGCGATCCTGTGGTTCGGCGGCACGTCGCGCAGCAATGTGGGCGCCTGATAGAAGCCCGTTTCCGGCGCGTCTTCGACGACGTGCCCCTGCGCGGCGACGGCGATGCCGTCGGCCTGCGCCTGGCTCAGGTAGTCCCAGACGCGCTGCAACTGGTCGCGCCGGATCAGCGGCCCGGCGTCCAGGTCCGCGAGCGCGGGGCCGACCCGCAGCCTCGACATCGCCTCTGCGATGCGTTGGAGCAACGGCTCGTAGACGCGCCGCTCGACGAGCAGCCGGCTTCCGGCCGAGCACGTTTGCCCGCAGTTCTGCACGATCGCGTTGAGCGCGACCGGCACCACTTCGTCGAGATCGGCGTCGGCGAAGACGATCTGCGGGCTCTTGCCGCCGAGCTCGAGCGTGACCGGGCAGTGATGCTTCGCTGCGGCCTGAGCGACCAGCGTGCCGGTCGCCGGCGAGCCGGTGAACGAGATATGGTCGATGCCCGTGTGCGCCGACAGCGCCGCACCCGCTTCGTGTCCGTAGCCGGTGACGATGTTCAGCGCGCCGTCCGGGAATCCGATCTCGGCTGCGAGCTCGGCCACGCGCGCGAGCGACAGACTCGCATCTTCGGCCGGCTTCACCACGCACGCGTTGCCCGCGGCCAGCGCGGCCCCGACGCTGCGGCCGAAGATCTGCATCGGATAGTTCCACGGCACGATGTGGCCCGTGACGCCGTGCGGCTCACGGATCGTCAGCACGGTCGTCCCGGACTGGTAAGGGATCGTGTCGCCGTGCAGCTTGTCGGCCGCGCCGGCGTAGTACTCGAAGTAACGCGCCAGCGCGTTCGCGTCGGCGCGGCCCTGCGCGAGCGGCTTTCCCGTCGTGCGCGATTCGAGCCGCGCCAGCGCTTCGAGATGATCGAGCACCGCGCGCGAAAGCCGCGCGAGCAGCCGGCCACGCTCGGTCGCAGTCAGCCGTCCCCACGCGCCGTCGCCCGCTTCGCCATAGGCCGCACGCGCGGCTTTCACGGCGGCGTCGATGTCGGCCGCGTTGCCGCGCGCGATCTTCGCGAACGGCTTGCCGTCCGACGGATCGATCACGTCGATCGACTGCCCTGAACGCGCTTCGACCCAGCGGTTGCCGATGAAGTGATGTCCGCCGCCGGCGGCGATCCATCCGCCATCCATGGCCTCCTCCCCTTTGTTGGCGAGTGTGATTATGAGGCGGCGATGCGCGCCGTTCCAGACGTCCGCGCCGCTACAATCGACCCGCATTCGAATCCAGAGCGAGCAAACGATGGGACTTGACCGCGTGCCTGCCGGCCGCGCACTGCCGGACGACTTCAACGTGATCATCGAGATCCCGGCGCACGCCGATCCGATCAAATACGAGGTCGACAAGGAAAGCGGCGCGCTGTTCGTCGACCGCTTCATCGCCACGTCGATGCACTATCCGTGCAACTACGGCTACATCCCGCACACGATCTCGGACGACGGCGATCCGGTCGACGTGCTGGTGATCACGCCGTTTCCGCTGCAGCACGGTGTCGTCGTTCGCTGCCGCCCGCTCGGCGTGCTGAAGATGGAAGACGAGGCGGGCGGCGACTCGAAGCTGCTCGCGGTGCCGATCGACGAGTGCCTGCCCTGGTACAAGCACTGGCGCAAGCCCGAGGACATCGCGCCCGAACGGCTCGACCAGATCCGGCATTTCTTCGAGCACTACAAGGATCTCGAGCCCCGCAAGTGGGTCAAGGTCACCGGCTGGGCCGGCCCCGACGAAGCGCGGCGCGAGATCCTTGCGGGTGTCGAGGCGTACAAACGGGCGTCGCCGAAGCCGGCGTTCTGAAGCGGCCAGGCGGCCGGGCCGCGCCCG
>JBKBSH010000457.1:0-2038 GCA_046291795.1 Burkholderiaceae bacterium
AGGTCGCGAGCGCCGGCGACGGCACAAGGCGCGTTCGGCTGATCGTGCAGAACACCGGCTCGCTGCCGAGCTACGTGACCAAGATTGCCGTGCAGCACAAACTGCTGCGCGGCGTGCTCGCCGAGATCGAACTGCCGTCCGGCGCGGAGCTGGTGTCGGGCAAGCCGCGCGAGTCGCTCGGCGAACTGGAAGGCTGGGCGTACCGCCACACCGGCGTGAGCTTCTGGCCCGACCGCAAGCCGACCGACAACCTCGCCTACGTGGATTGGGTCGTTCGCGCCCAACCCGGCACGACCATCGGGCTGACCGCATGGCACGAGCGCGCCGGGCGCGTTCGCACCGAAGCGACGCTGCGTTAGCGCGCACAATCACGCATCGACGACTCACGAGGATTGGACATGCCCGAAGCCTTCATCGTCGCCGCGCTGCGCACCGCGGGTGGCCGCAAAGGCGGCCGGCTCGCCGGCTGGCATCCTGCGGATCTCGCCGCGCAGGTGCTCGACGCCCTCGTCGAACGCAACGGCATCGATCCGCAGGCGATCGACGACGTGATCCTCGGTTGCGTCGGCCAGGCCGGCGAGCAGTCGTTCAACGTCGCGCGCAACGCGGTGCTCGCGTCGAAGCTGCCGGAGTCGGTGCCCGGCGTGTCGGTCGACCGGCAGTGCGGGTCGTCGCAGCAGGCGCTGCACTTCGCCGCGCAGGCGGTGATCTCGGGCGCGCAGGACGTGGTGATCGCCGGCGGCGTGGAGAGCATGACGCGTGTGCCGATGGGGCTGCCGGCCACACTGCCGTTCAAGCACGGCTATGGCACCTACATGAGCCCGGCGATGCAGGCGCGCTATCCGGGCGTGCAGTTCAGCCAGTTCATGGGCGCCGAACTGCTCGCGAAAAAGTACGAACTGTCGAAGGACGCGCTCGATGAGTACGCGCTGCGCAGCCATCAGCGCGCCGCTGCGGCCACGCGCGAAGGGCGCTTCGAAGCGGAGATCGTTCCGATCGAGGTGCGCGACGCCGACGGCCAGCCGACCGGCCAGATGCACGCGACCGACGAAGGCATCCGCTTCGATGCATCGCTCGAAGCGATCGCCGCGGTGAAGCTGCTGCAGGAAGGCGGACGCATCACCGCCGCGACGGCGAGCCAGATCTGCGACGGCGCGGCCGCGCTGCTCGTCGCCAACGAGCGCGGCCTGAAGACGCTCGGCCGCTCGGTCGAGCCGCTTGCGATCGTGCGGCAGATGACGGTGGTCGGCCACGATCCGGTCGTGATGCTCGAAGGTCCGATCCCGGCCACGCCGGTGGCGCTGCGCAAGGCGGGCCTGAAGATCGACGACATCGATCTGTTCGAAGTCAACGAAGCCTTCGCTTCGGTGCCGCTGGCGTGGCTGAAAGCCGTCGGCGCGGACCCCGCGCGGCTGAACGTCAACGGCGGCGCGATCGCGCTCGGGCATCCGCTCGGCGCCTCCGGCGCGAAGCTGATGACCACGCTCGTGCACGCATTGCACGCGCGCGGCGGCCGTTACGGTCTGCAGACGATGTGCGAGGGCGGCGGGCTCGCGAACGTGACGATCGTCGAGCGGCCGTAGCGGGTGCCGCCATCGATCGTCGGCCCGCGGTTCCGCACGCTCAAGGCGTGAAGCGGCCGCCGGTGTCGTACGTTCCGCTCTGCCTGCCGCCCCACACGATGAAACGGCTGCCGGTCCACACGCCGGAGTGGTCGAAGCGCGCGGCCGGCGCATCGGTTGCGCTCATCGCTTGCCAGGCGTCGGCCGCGGGATCGTAGGCCGCGCCCTGGACATACCACTGCGCGTATGCGCCCGAGTAGCCGCCCCACACGAGCATCCGGCTGCCGGTCCACACGGCGACGTGTCCTTCGCGGCCGGTCGGCGCGCACAGCGTGGACGTCGGACGCCACGTATCGGTCGTCGGGTCGTAACGACCGCCGCTGTGGGTCGTGCCGAAGCGAGAACCCCAGACGATCATCTCCGCGCCGGTCCAAACCGCCGTATGTCCGACGCGCGCCGAAGGCGCATCGGTGACC
>JBKBSH010000458.1:0-2034 GCA_046291795.1 Burkholderiaceae bacterium
CGGCAAGCCGGCCAACGAGCGCTTCTCGAAGCTTTTCGAGGCGGCGCAGGTCGGCGAAACCGGCGAGCTCTACGCCTTCGACGCGCGCGGGCGGCTGCTGTCCGAGAGCCGCTTTCGCGGCACGCTCGAGGACATGGGGCTCGTGCGACGCGGCGAATCGTCGATCCTGCGCGTTGGCCTGAACGATCCGAACGCGGGCGCGAGCGGGCCGCGGCGCACCCGGCTGATCGCCGCCGCGCTGGCCGCGGTCGAACGCCCCGACGGCCCGCGCGCGGGCGAATTGCTGGTGCCGTACGACGGCTACCTGGGCAAGCCGGTCGTCGGCGCATGGCGCTGGCTCGACGAGTTCGGCTTCGGCATCGCCGTCGAAGTGGCCGAGGTCGAGGCGTTCGCGCCGCTGTTCAGGCTCGAGCGCGTGTTCCTTCTGCTCGGTCTGGGTATCGGCATCGCGGTGTTCGGGCTCGTCGTCGCGCTGCTGCGGATCCGCCGCATGGAGATCGAGACGCAGGAAGCCAGGCGCGTCGGCAACTACGAGCTGCTCGAGGAGGTCGGCCACGGCGGCATGGCGCGCGTGTATCGCGCACGGCACCGGCTGCTGAAGCGGCCGACCGCGGTAAAGATCATCGAGCTGGCGATCGCCGACGACGAAGCGCTCGCGCGCTTCGACCGCGAGGTGCGGCTGGCGAGCCAGTTGATGCACCCGAACACGATCGAGATCTACGACTACGGCCGAACGCCGGAAGGGCAGCCGTTCTACGCGATGGAGTTCCTCGACGGGCTGACGCTGCAGCAGATCGTCGAGGCGCACGGGCCGATGGATGCGGCGCGCACCGCGCACGTGCTGCGCGGGATCGCCGGCTCGTTGTCCGAAGCGCACGAGCGCGGCCTGGTCCATCGCGACATCAAGCCGGCGAACGTGATGCTGTGCCGAAGAGGCGGAGAGCACGACGTCGTCAAGGTGCTCGACTTCGGGCTGGTCAAGGACACGCGCACCGAAGCCACGCGCGATCTGACGCGCGCGCTGCGCGTGCTGGGTACGCCGGCGTACATGGCGCCCGAGCGCATCGAACGCCCCGACGAGGCCGGGCACCGTTCCGATCTGTATTCGCTCGGCGCAGTGGGCTTTTTCCTGCTCGCGGGGCGGCCGCCGTTCCAGGCCGACTCGGATCTCGCACTCGCCTATCACGTCGTGCACACGCCCGCGCCGCGCGCGAGCAGCGTGGCGCCGATGCCCGTTGCGCCGTCGCTCGACGCGCTGATCGCGCGCTGCCTCGAGAAGTCGCCCGAGCGCCGCCCCCCGTCGGCGACCGCGGTGATCGAAGCGCTCGACGCGCTGCTCGCGCAGACGCCGTGGACCCGCGTCGCCGCGCGCCGCTGGTGGGACACGCATCGCGACGCGCCGCCCGCGGCCGTCCTGACTCATTAACCGATCGGCGCGAGCGCCGCCCGCCGGTCCGGTGCCGGCGTGCCCGTAGACTTCGCCGCACGGATTCGGCACTCGGAACGGACACGAATGACACTCGGACACCTCGTTGCAGCGACGGCCGCCGCGGCCGTCGCACTGGCGGGCTGCGCCAACATGAGCGAGACGCAGAAGGGCACGGCGACCGGCGCCGGCGTCGGTGCCGTCGCAGGCGCGGTGATCGGCGCGGCCACGGCGGGCGGCAACCGCAGCCGCAGCGCGACGACGGGCGCCGCGGTCGGCGCTGCGGTCGGCGCGATCGGCGGCTACGTGTGGAGCAAGAAGATGGAGGAGCAGCGTCAGAAAATGGAGCAGGCTTCGCGCGGAACCGGCATCGACGTGACGCGCACGGCGGACAACCGGCTGAAGCTCAACATTCCGGCCGACGCCGGTTTCGACGTCAATCGCGCCGAGATCAAGCCCGCGCTCGGCAGCGTGCTCGACCGCTTTGCGGCGACGATGAACGAACACGCGGTGACCGCGATCCAGGTCGTCGGCCACACCGATTCGACGGGAACCGATGCGGTCAACGATCGGCTGTCGGTCGCGCGCGCGCAGGCCACGCGCGATCG
>JBKBSH010000459.1:0-2027 GCA_046291795.1 Burkholderiaceae bacterium
TCGACGATCTCGCCTTCGATCGTCACGCCGCGCACCGCGAGCACGTTGTGCACCGTCAGCCCGTACTTCAGGCAATGCACGCCGCCGGCGTTCTCCGCGATGTTGCCGCCGATCGTGCACGCGATCTGGCTCGACGGATCGGGTGCGTAGTACAGGCCGTGCGGCGCGGCCGCTTCCGAGATCGCCAGGTTGCGCACGCCGGGCTGGACGACCGCGGTGCGTGCGACCGGATCGATCGCGACGATGCGGTTGAACTTCGCCATCGACATCAGCACGCCGGCGTTGTGCGGCAGCGCGCCGCCCGACAGCGAAGTGCCCGCGCCGCGCGGAACGACCGGCACCTGCATCGAGTGGCAGATTCTCAGGATCTGGACGACCTGCGCTTCGGTCTCCGGCAGCGCGACCACCATCGGCAGTTGCCGGTACAGCGTCAGCCCGTCGCATTCGTACGCGACCGTGTCCTCCTCGCGGTACAGCACGCAGTGCTCGGGCAGCGCGATGCGCAGCGCGGCGACGACCTTGCGCTGCCGCTCGCGGTCGATCGGCCCCGTGCCTTCGAGCGGAAGGCGCTCGGCGAGCTGTTTGACTTCCGCAGGGTCGTTCATCGCGCGTCAAAGGTAGCACGTCGCGGCCGAGACGACCGCGCCGCGCCGGCAATGCAGCTTTGACCGGACGTTGGCAATCGATCGGTCTCGGTAAGATGCGCGGGTCTTGGACGGGAGGAAGCCATGCGAACCGCCGTCGCCGCGTTCGCGGTGAGTGTCGTCTTCACGCTCGCTCCGGCCGCCGCGCAGGACGCGGCGCGCGGGCAGACGCTGTTCACCAACACGCGCGGGGCCACCGGCAAGCCGGTCGGCAACTGCGTCGCGTGCCACGCCAACAGCGACGCGCTGCGCGAGATGATCCGCAACCGCGGCGGCAGGCCCGACGATGCGGCTTCGGTGCGGCGCGTGCTGCAGCGGGCGATCGACGGCGCGCAGCCGGGCGCGGCGGGCGCCAAGGCGCAATATCGCGGCGTGTTCAACGCGAAGGATCTCGACGACCTCGCCGCGTACATCGTGCGCGCGAAGCTTTCGGCGCTCCGCGGCGACGACGCGCTCGCGGCGCGGTGACGCGCGGGTCTACAGCAGACCAGAGAGATCGATCGTCACGCCCGGAAGCATCGGCACCGGTGTCGGACCGGGTGTCTCGGTCGCGGTGATGTCGAGATATCGGTCACCCTGCGGCGTTCGATAAAAGCGCACGAGCGAGAAGTCGAGGTCGACGATCCAGACCTCCGGTACGCCGTGCTGCGCGTACAGCGGCACCTTGACCTGGCGGTCGTAGGCGGCGGTCGCCTGGGAGACTTCGATGACGAGAAGCGTGTCGGCCGCGGTGGGCGGAGCGTCCGCGTAGAAGTCCTCGCGGGGACGCAGCAGCGCCAGATCCGGTTGCGGTTCGGAGCGATCGCCGAGTCGGATGGGATCCTGAACCGAAACGATGGCCCGCGCACCGACCGCCGCTGTTAGCAGAGCGTTGAGCTTTTTCACCGTTGCCGCGTGCCTGCTTCCGATCGGTGCCATGTCGACGATCACCCCTTCGATCAGCTCGACGCGGGCGTCGCGCGCGAGCACGCCCGTCTCGGCCATGCGGTGATACTGCTCGACCGTCAGCCGATGCCGCTGCACACCCAGTTCCGCGGGAAACTCTTCGATCACGCCCATGCCGCAGCCGTCCGCCAGTCCGATCGTCCGCAGTATATCGACCGGGCACGCGTGCGATCCGGCGAAGCGTACCGGTGCACCGAACCGAAGGCACGGCAGCGCTTCACGACAACCTCACCACCTTGCCGGGGTTCAGGA
The DNA here is from genome assembly GCA_046291795.1 of Burkholderiaceae bacterium. Classification (GTDB taxonomy): domain Bacteria; phylum Pseudomonadota; class Gammaproteobacteria; order Burkholderiales; family Burkholderiaceae_F; genus DSNY01. Next base: position 1,842 of record JBKBSH010000459.1, read on the forward strand.
TGTTCAGCGGATCGAACGCGCGTTTGATTCGCGCCATCAGCTCGACCGCGTCGGGAAGCTGCTCTTCCACGAGATCCATCCGCTTCTTCGCCTTGCGATGGATCCAGAAATAGACCGCACCGACACCCATCACGATCGAGACGGCGATCTGCACCGGTGTCGAGGCCGAGGTGCCGATCTTGAGGC
>JBKBSH010000460.1:0-2020 GCA_046291795.1 Burkholderiaceae bacterium
GCTGGTGAAGTTCCAGCGCACGCGCGGCGTGCTGCGCCTGATGGCGGCGGTGATCCACAGCCTATGGGACAAGGGCGACAGGACCGCCTTGATCCTGCCGGCGACGATCCCCCTCGACGACGCGCGCGTGCAGTTCGAGCTGACGCGGTATCTGTCGGACAACTGGGTGCCGGTGATCGAAAAGGACGTCGACGGCCCGAACGCGCTGCCACTGGCCATCGACCGCGAGGTGCCGAACCTCGGCAAGCTCGCCGCCACGCGGCGCGTGGCGCGCACGATCTATCTGGGTTCCGCGCCGCTTGCGCAGGCGGCGCATCGCGGGCTGGAAGACCGGCGCGTGAAGCTCGGCTGCGTGCTTCCCGGCGAGAGCCCAGCGGTCTTCGGCGACGCGCTGCGGCGTCTGGCCGCGGCGGCCACCTACCTGTACCAGGACGGCCCGCGCTGCTGGTATTCGACGCAGCCCACGGTCACCAAGCTTGCCGAAGACCGCGCCGAGCAGTTCAAGCGTGATCCCGACAAGGTCGCGCACGAGCTGGAAAACCGCTTGCGCGCCGATTTAAAGAAGACTGGCGAGTTCGGCCGAATCCATGCATTGCCGCGCTCGGGCGCAGACGTGCCGGACGATCTGGATGCGCGGCTGGTCGTGCTCGGCATCGAGCATCCTTACAGCAAGGAGCCGGGCAATGCGGCGGAACTCGCGGCGAAATCGATTCTCGAGTCTCGCGGCAACGCGCCGCGGCTGTATCGAAACGCGCTCGTGTTTCTCGCGCTGGACCGGACGCGCTGGCAGGATCTGGACGAGGCGATCCGAAAGTACCTGGCGTGGAAGTCGATCCTCGACGAGCGCGAGGCGCTGAATCTCGACCCGCATCAGGTCAGGCAGGCCGAAACGCAGAAGCAGGCGGCCGACGGCGCGGTGACCGCGCGCCTGCCCGAGGCGTACCAATGGCTGCTCGCGCCGGCGCAGAAAGACGCGGCCGCGCCGATCGAGTGGCACGCGATCCGGCTCGCGGGTGCGGATGCGCTGGCGGTGCGCGCATCGAAAAAGCTGAAGAACGAGGAGCTGCTGATCGCGAACTTCGGGCCGACCCGGCTGCGGATGGAACTGGACCGCGTGCCGCTGTGGCGGGGCGATCACGTGGCCGTGCGGCAGCTCGTCGAGGACTTTGCGCAGTACGTCTATCTGCCGCGGCTGGCCGGCCCGGACGTGCTGATGCAGGCGGTGCGCGACGGCGTGGCATTGCTCACCTGGGAGAACGATTCATTCGCCTACGCCGATGGCTTCGACGAAGCGGCCGGACGGTATCGCGCCCTGCGCGCGGGAACGACGCATGCGATCGACGCCGACGCGCCCGGGCTGCTCGTCAAGCCGCAGGCCGCGCGGCGCCAGATGGATGCCGAAGCCGTGGCGACGACGCCGCAGCGCGGTGCGCGCGGACTGGGTGACGAGCGCGCTGCCCCAGTCGGCGACGCGGGTAGCGGCGCCGGCAGCGAGCGCGAGCAACCGGCCAACCCCCGGCGGTTTCACGGCACGGTGCTGCTGGACGCCGCGCGGGTGGGCCGCGATGCGGGGCGCATCGCCGAAGAAGTGGTCGCGCATCTACAGGCGCTGCCGGGCGCGCGGGTGCGCGTGACGCTGGAGATCGAGGCGGAGATTCCGTCCGGCGCGCCCGAGCACGTGGTGCGTACGGTGACGGAGAACAGCCGGACGCTCAAGTTCGCGAGCCAGGGGTTCGAGGCGGAGTAGCCGGCGGTGGTGCAACTCGCCGCGTCACTTCTTGCGCAGCTTCGTGATCGCGCCTCGCCGCGCGGCGAGCTTTGCTCACGTGCCCTTGCGAGTCGTGCGCGGCAGCCACACCAGCCTCGGCACCGCGTCGTCGTCGGCGAACAGCAGCGCGTTCTGCTCGAACCGCACGCCCAGCTCGCGCGCGGTGGCCAGTGCGACGCCCAGCGCGAGGAACGACGGCTCCACGGGCCAAGCGCCGCGCGGGTCGATCGCTTCGCCGTCGAAGACGAACGC
>JBKBSH010000461.1:0-2016 GCA_046291795.1 Burkholderiaceae bacterium
CTCTCCCAGCTGAGCTACGTCCCCACGAGGCGGCGGATTGTACTGGCCGCGCGGGCGGCCTTCAAGTTGAGACAGCCGCGGCCGGTAGACTTGCGGCTTGCCTGCGCCGTCCGTCTGCCGACACCACGATGAAATACACGGTCGAATTCTGCGAGCGCGAGTACAACGCGCGCGCTGCCATCCCCGATCATCCTCAGATCTTCGCGCGCTGGGCCGAGCAGGCAGCGGCCACCCGCCGGCTGCGTCCCTGCCTCGTCGATCTGCCCTATGGGGAGTCGAGCGCGGAAAAGCTCGACCTGTTCCCCGCTCGCAACGACAACGCGCCGCTGCTCGTGTTCATCCACGGCGGGTACTGGCGTTCGCTCGACAAGTCCGACTTCTCTTGGGTCGCCTCGCCGTTCGTCAACCACGGCATCGCGGTGGCGCTGCCGAACTACGGGCTCGCGCCGAAGGTTGCGCTGGAAGACATCGTCCGCCAGACGCTGCGCGCGCTCGCCTGGCTGTACCGCAACGCCGACCAGTACGGCTTCGACCCCAACCGCATCTACGTATCCGGGCACTCGGCCGGCGCGCATCTGACCGCGATGACGATGGCGGCGCTGTGGGACGTTTACGCGCCGGATTTGCCGCGCAACCTGGTCAAAGGGGGGCTGGCGATCAGCGGGCTGTACGACCTCGAGCCGCTCGTACACGCGCCTTTCGTCAACGTCGATCTGAAGCTCGACGTCGCTCGCGCGCGCAGGCTTTCGCCGGCGTACATGCCGCCGGCCACACGCGCGCCGCTGTACACCGCGGTCGGCGCGCTCGAGTCGAGCGAATTCCGCCGCCAGAACGCGCTGATCGGCAGGCGCTGGTCCGCGAACCTCGTGCGCGACGTGCCGATGCCCGGCTGCAATCACCTCACCGTGTGCGACGAGCTGGCCAGCCCTGCGAGCCCGCTGTTCGACGCGGCGATCGAGCTGGTGCGCCGACGCGTCGAAACCTGATTCAGCCCGACGGCTTCGCCAGGATGCGTGATCGGCGCGGGCACCGATCGCGACCGGGCGCCCGATACTTCGCGCGGTTCGCACCGATCACAGGAGTTTCGCCCCCATGAAACGTCGCTTCGCCGTCTTCGCGCTGTGGACCGCAGCGGTCGCCCCCGCGTATTCCGCAGACATCGACTCGATCCAGCTTCTTTCGCAGAACGAGTTCCGGCTGCTCTCGGAGGATCTCGGTGCCGCGCTGTCGTTCAAGCCGCTGATCCCGTCGGAGGCGCTCGGCATCACGGGCTTCGATCTGGGCGCCGCGGTGACCGGCACCAAGCTGAAGAACGCCGCGATCTTCGACAAAGCCAGCTCCGGGGGTGACGTTCCTTCGGTGTTGCCCGTGCCGACGTTGCGCCTGCACAAGGGGCTGCCGCTGAACCTCGACGTCGGCGTGGCGTTGTCGCAGGTGCCGGGGACCAACATCCGCTACACGGGCGGCGAACTGCGCTGGGCGATCCTGCCGGGCGGCACGCTCGCGCCGGCCGTGGCGATCCGCGGCACGCTCACGCGGCTCACGGGTGTGGATCAGCTCGACTTCGAGACCAAAAGCCTCGACATCTCCATCTCGAAGGGTTTCGCGAACGTCACGCCGTACGGCGGTATCGGTCAGGTGTGGGTCAAGAGCACGCCGCGCGGCGTGCCCGGCCTGCGCGGCGAGGACTTCACGCAGACCAAGGTGTTCGGCGGCGTCAACGTGAACTTCGGGCTGGCCAACCTCGCGTTCGAGGCCGACAGCACCGGCGGGGTCGCCACCTTCGGCGTGAAGCTGGGGTTCCGGTTCTAGCCTAGCGTCCGTTCGCCGCCTCCAGCACCTTCAGCAAGGCGCTGGTGTCCTCGCGGCCCCAGCCTTGGCCGACGAGCGCGTTGAGCTGCTGAGCGACGATCGCAACCGCCGGCATCGCCAGACCCGCCTCGTGCGCCATCTCGAGGATCAGCCCGTAGTCCTTCTGGTGCAGCCGCGCCTCGATCCCGGCCGCGAAATCGCGGC
>JBKBSH010000462.1:0-2002 GCA_046291795.1 Burkholderiaceae bacterium
CATCGAACTGCCCCACGCATGAGGCGACCCCCCGCGCGCGCGACCGGGGGCTGCGCGCCGGGCGCGCTCGGCCGGATTCTCGAGCACGGCGAGGATCGCATCACGATACCCGGCAGGTGTCTCGGCGACCAGCAGATGCTCGCCGGCGACCGCGTCGACGCCGCCGGCAGCGGCGCGGCTGGCCACGACGGGCACACCCATCGCCATCGCTTCGAGGATCTTGTTCTGCGTTCCGCGCGCGATCGCCAGCGGCGCCACCGTCAGCGCCGAGCGGGTCACATACGGCTGGACCTGCGGCACGGAGCCGGTCACCGTCACGCCGGGCAGTTCACCCAGCTTGCGCACCGCCGGCGGCGGGTCGGCGCCGACGATCGCGAGCTTGACGTTCGGCCGGCGTTCGCGCAGCAGCGGCAGCACGTGTTCGCAGAACCAGAACATCGCGTGCTGGTTCGGGTAATAGTCCATGCGACCGATGAAGCAGATCGCGTCCGGGTCGTACGGCTCGGGCGACGGCGCAAAAGCCTGCGCGTCCACGCCGTTCGGAAACCAGTCGCTCGGCGTATCGACGCCATAGCTTTTCAAGGTCTCCCATTCGGCGCGCGTGGTCGCCGTGCAGAAGTCGAAGCGGCGAGCCAGCCGCTTTTCCTCCGCGAGCAACCGCACGCCCTCCCACCAGTAACCCCACGACAGTGGCCACGGCTTGTAGGCGACGTATTCGAGCCACTTCTGCGAATCCATGTCGCCGAAGTCGAGGATCTTGGGTATGTCGCGCACGTGCGCAACGTAGTGCGCCACCGAAGAGCAATGCACGAAGATCAGGTCGAAGCGCCGCTCGGCGAGCAGCCGGCGGATCGTGCGCGCCAGCCGCGTGCTGTGGAAGTACGACGCCGACGCGGTGATCGGTGTGGGCAGCGAGGCGATCATCCGCAGCGTCTGTACGCGATCGTCGACGACCGCGACGTGATGCTCGGCACAATAAGGCGCGATGCCCCTGCCCTCCTCCGCTTCTTCGCGCGAGCGCGCCAGAGAACACACCACCACCTCGTGGGACTGCGCGAGGTGCCGGATCATGTTGAACGGCCGGATCTTGCCGCCGCGCTTGGGCGGATACGGGAAGCGGTGGCAGACGTACAGGATCTTCACGCCACGGCCTCCTTGAGTTCCTCGGCGACGTCGGCGGAGGAGCGGCGGTCCAGATACACGCGGCACCAGATCTCCAGGTTCAGCAGCGCGAGCAGCCTGTCGGTGCCGTCGATCCGGTTGGCGCGATGGTCTTCGATCAGTCGCGCGATGGGTGCGTAGTCGAGCAGCCCGCGCGCCTGCACGCTCTCGCGCGAAAGCGCACCGGCGAGCATCTCCGACAGCGCGCCTTTCATCCACGCGCCCATCGGTGCGCCGAAGCCGCGCTTGGTCCGGTACAGGATCTCGCGCGGAAGCACGTCGGCGAGCGCCCGTTTCATCAACGCCTTCAGCTCGCCACCCGCCACCTTGACCGACGCCGGAATCTGCGCGGCGAGCTCGACCAGTTCGTGGTCGAGCAGCGGCACGCGGCACTCCAGCGAGGTGGCCATCGTCATCTTGTCGGTCAGCAGCAGCAGATCGTCCGGAAGCTGCGTATACGCATCGACGGCGAACATTCGCGCGAGCGCGTCTTCGCCACCTGCAGCCTCGAATGCCGCGGCAACGGCATCGAAGCGGAGCGCCGGTTCGTCTCTCATCAACGCCGCCGCCTCGCCCGCGCCAAAGACCCCGACATAGCTGCGATAGCGCGCGGTGAACGGCAGCTCGGCGGACGAAAGGAAGTTCTTCGCCAGCCGCGCGTAGTTCAGCCACTTGGAGTGACGGTCGCTCGGCAGCCGATCGGCCAGCCGCGCGGCGCCGCGCTTCGCCACACCGGGCAGCCAGTCCACATAGCGCATGTAGTGCTCGCCGAGATAGCGGCGGTAGCCTCCGAACAGCTCGTCGCCCCCGACGCCGGACAAGATCACTTTCACGTCACGGC
>JBKBSH010000463.1:0-1998 GCA_046291795.1 Burkholderiaceae bacterium
TTGCAAGCCGCGCCGTGGAAAGGAGCGCAAGATGGCCGGCTGCGCGCCGCGCAAACCCGCGTAGCCCCGGCGGTCCACGTTGGATCGGAACGCCGTGAGGCGACATTGCGGATTCACCGAGACGCAAACGGCGCATGAGGGGGCGACCTCGTGAAGTATCCGGGCTAGATTCGACGTCTACGCCAACCCGATCGCGGACCAGCGTCGTGAAGTGCCGTATTGGGTCGACGTGCAGGCCGACTATCTGCATGCGCTGGGCACGCGCGTCGTCGTCCCGTTGCGGCGCGTGCGACCGACGAGCAAGTACGCCGAGCGGCTGAACCCGGTGTTCACGGTCGAGTCGGCCAAAGTCTTCCTCGACACGGCCAACATCGCGACGTTTCCGGCGCACCGCCTCGCAAAGCGCGTCACCAACCTGACGGCGCACCGCTTCGACATCGACAACGCGCTCGACTTTCTCTTCCAGGGCATCTGATGCGCCAGTACGAAGACTTCATGCGTCACGTGTTCGAGCACGGCGTGGACAAGCGCGACCGTACCGGCACGGGCACGCGTTCGGTGTTCGGCTACCAGATGCGCTTCGCGCTGCAGGAGGGGTTTCCGCTCGTCACGACGAAAAAGCTGCACCTGCGCTCGATCATCCACGAACTGCTGTGGTTCCTTCAGGGGTCGGGCAACGTCAAGTACCTGCGCGACAACGGCGTGACGATCTGGGACGAATGGGCCGACGAAAACGGCGACCTCGGTCCCGTCTACGGCGTGCAGTGGCGCGCGTGGCCCACGCCCGACGGCGGACACATCGACCAGATCGCGCAGGTCATCGAGCAGATCAGGACGAATCCCGACTCGCGCCGGCTGATCGTCTCGGCGTGGAACGTCGCCGACATCCCGAAGATGAAGCTGCCGCCGTGCCACCTGCTGTTCCAGTTCTACGTGGCCGGCGGAAAGCTGTCGTGCCAGCTCTACCAGCGCAGCTGCGACGTCTTTCTCGGCGTGCCGTTCAACATCGCCAGTTACAGCCTGCTCGTCCACATGGTCGCGCAACAGTGCGAACTCGCCGTCGGCGACTTCGTCTGGACCGGCGGCGACTGCCACATCTACAGCAACCACTTCGATCAGGTCCGCGAGCAGCTTTCGCGCACCCCGTATCCCTATCCGCGGCTCGTCATCAAGCGGCGCCCGCCGACGATCTTCGACTACCGGTACGAGGACTTCGAGATCGTCGACTACCGGGCGCACCCGCACATCAAGGCGCCGGTGGCGGTGTGAGCGCGTCGGCTTCGGCAAGCTCGGTCCGGGACCGCGCGTGATCGGCGATGCGCAATCCGAACCCGCTCGCGCGATGCCCCGCATCACGCTGATCGCCGCCGTCGCGCGCAACGGCGTGATCGGCCGCGACGGCGCGATTCCGTGGCGCATCCCGGGCGACCTGGCGCGCTTCAAGCGGATCACGATGGGGCACCCGGTCATCATGGGCCGCCGGACCTGGGAGTCGCTCGGCAGACCGCTGCCGGGACGCCGCAACATCGTGATCTCGCGCACGCCGGGCTTCGCCCCCGCAGGCGCCGAGGTGTTCAGCGGCCTCGCTGCGGCGCTTGCCGCGTGCGCAGACGCGTCCGAAGTGTTCGTCATCGGCGGCACCGAGGCGTACCGCGAGGCGCTGCCGCTCGCCGATCGGCTGCTGCTGACCGAGATCGACGCGGACATCGAAGGCGACGCGCACTTCCCGCCGTTCGACCGCGGGGCCTGGCGCGAGGTCTCGCGCGAGGCGCACCCCGCCAGCGGCGAGTGCCCGTATGGATATGCCTACGTCGCGTACGAACGCCGATAGCGCATCGCCGGCATACGCCTGGCCGACCGTGCCGGCATCGGACAGGTAGCATTCGACCGCGGGCCCCGCGGCAACCGGCGGCCCGGATATCTCACAAGGGACGCGGGAGTTGCGCGGATGGCGGGGCGAGCCAGGTTGCGCGAGAGGGGCACAGTCAAAGGCCCGTG
>JBKBSH010000045.1:0-10458 GCA_046291795.1 Burkholderiaceae bacterium
GCCAGACCGTCACCCTGTACGGCTGGGTGCACCGCCGCCGCGACCACGGCGGCGTGATCTTCATCGACCTGCGCGACCGCGAAGGCATCGTTCAGGTCGTTTGCGACCCCGACCACGCGAACGTCTTCGCGCTGGCCGAGCGGATCCGCAACGAGTACTGCGTCCAGGTGGTCGGCGAAGTGCGGCGGCGGCCCGAAGGGACGGTCAACCCGAACCTCGTGTCGGGCGAGGTCGAAGTGCTGTGCCTGCGGCTGACGATCCTGAACCCGTCGGTGCCGGTGCCTTTCCAGCTCGACGACGAGGACCTGTCCGAGAGCACCCGGCTGACGCACCGCGTTCTCGACCTGCGTCGGCCGCCGATGCAGAGGAACCTGCGGCTGCGCTACCGCGTGACGATGGCGGTGCGCAGGTTCTTCGACGCGCACGGGTTCATCGACATCGAGACGCCGATGCTCACCCGCAGCACGCCTGAGGGTGCGCGAGACTATCTGGTGCCTTCGCGCGTGCATCCGGGACATTTTTACGCGCTGCCGCAGTCGCCGCAGCTGTTCAAGCAGCTCCTGATGGTGGCGGGCTTCGACCGCTACTACCAGATCGTCAAGTGCTTCCGCGACGAGGACCTCAGAGCCGACCGCCAGCCCGAGTTCACGCAGATCGACGTCGAGACGTCTTTCCTCACCGAGCAGGAGATCCGCGATCTGATGGAGGAGATGATCCGCACGGTCTTCGACGAAGTGCTCGGCGTGAAGCTGCCGAAGCCGTTCCCGGTGATGAGCTACGCCGACGCGATGCGGCTGTACGGCTCGGACAAGCCCGACCTGCGCGTCAACCTGCAGCTCACGGAACTCACCGACGCGATGCGCGACGTCGAGTTCAAGGTGTTCCGGAGTGCGACCGAGCTGAAAGACGGCCGCGTCGCCGCGCTGCGCATTCCGCGCGGCGGCGAGATGCCGCGCTCGGAGATCGACGGCTACACCGAGTTCGTCAAGATCTACGGCGCGAAGGGGCTCGCCTACATCAAGGTCAACGACGCTGCGCGCGGCCGCGACGGCCTGCAAAGCCCGATCGTCAAGAACCTGCACGATGCCGCGCTCGCCGAGATCCTGAACCGCACGGGCGCCGCGGACGGCGACCTGATCTTCTTCGGCGCCGACCGCGCGAAGATCGTCGCCGACAGCATGGGCGCGCTGCGCACGAAGATCGGCCACAGCGAATTCGGCCGCAAGCACGGGCTGTCGGCCGAAGGCTGGAAACCGCTATGGGTCGTCGACTTCCCGATGTTCGAGTTCGACGAGGACGAACAGCGCTACGTGGCCGCGCACCACCCGTTCACGAGCCCGAAGGACGAGCACATCGACTACCTCGAAACGGATCCGTCGAAGTGTCTCGCCAAGGCGTACGACATGGCGCTGAACGGCTGGGAGATCGGCGGCGGCTCCGTGCGGATCCACCGCGAAGACGTGCAGAGCAAGGTGTTCCGCGCGCTGAAGATCGGGCCGGAGGAGGCGCGCGCCAAGTTCGGCTTCCTGCTCGACGCGCTTCAGTACGGGGCGCCGCCGCACGGCGGTATCGCGTTCGGGCTCGATCGCATCGTCACGATGATGGCCGGCGCCGAATCGATCCGCGACGTGATCGCCTTCCCGAAGACCCAGCGCGCGCAATGCCTGCTCACGCAGGCGCCGAGCCTGGTCGACGAACGTCAGTTGCGCGAGCTGCACATCCGTGTGCGCACGCCGTGAGCGCAGGCGCGAATCGGCCGCCGCGCGCCGACGCGTGCGCCGGCGCGCGGCCAGACACGGCATGCGCGAGGCGTACAGCGCCACGCCGACGCGCTGCTGCGACGCCCGTTCGATCGGCGCGTCGGCGTTGAACCATCAGGCGACCGCCCGACGAGGCGCCTGCATTCGCGGCGTCGGCGCTGCGGCGCGCTCAGCGCTGCCTTCGCGGTCACGTCCGGCCGGTGCCGCTTCCCCCGGCGGCATGCGTGCCGGTATGGCCGCTGGGCCGCGCACGCCGCCACACGCGAGCGTTCGTCGGGTGCACTCCGACACCTGAGGCGATTGACGCCACGCGCGGCCGGCACGGGGCGCGATGAGCCGCCGGGTCGCGCCGCCCGGACGGGCCGTGCGCGTAGGGCGAGGGCAGGGTGCGCCCGCAGCCGCATCGACGGGTCGCAGGCCGTACCGATGCAGGCGGACCGGACGGCGGCGTGGACCGCACGCCGCGTCGTCGTGCGGCAAAGCGCTGGTCGATGTGCGTGGAATACATCGACCGGTTGGCATCGCCTGCCGGCTTCGCTCGACGCACGTATCGTCTTCGGCCCGGTTCTGCCCGTGCCGGGGCCTCGTCCATGCCGGGCGCCCTGCGCCGATCTCGCGCGGCAAAAGAGTCGGCGGACCTCAACCCCCCGGCGCGCATGCCGCCGCGGGTGCGCAAGTGGCAGTCAGTGGACCGTAGCCGCAACGCCGAAGCACGGGCCCACCGATTGCATCCGGTGTGCGCGCCGACCGCACAGAGCGCGCGGCGTGAATCTTCCACCCGATGCGCGAAAGTGAGGGTCGGCCGTCGCCCGACGGCTGGCCGCCGGCTGGGCAGGCAAACGTCCATCCGGGCCGGGGCGCCGGTCGGGTTGCGTGTGGTCTGCGCCAGGAGCGCGGTACGTTGCGTCGCGACGTGACACGCTGGAATGTAACGATGTAGTTTTCATACATCGAATAGAGACGCACGGCATGCAACTGACCCGCTTCACCGATCTTGGCCTGCGCGCGCTGATGTACGTCGCACAGAACGAGACCCGCGCCACGCCGGTCAGGCGCGAGGAGCTGGCGCGCTTCTACCGCGTCTCCGCCGAGCATTTGCGCAAAGTCGTGCATCGCCTCTCCGGTGAAGGCCTGCTCGCGACGGTGCCCGGCCGCGGCGGCGGCATGCGCCTGGGGCGGGCGGCGCACACGATCCGGCTCGGTACCGTGATCGCGCGGCTGGAGCCGGATCTGGCGATCGTGGACTGTGCCGCGCAGCGCTGCGTTCTGCGAGGTCCCTGTGCGCTGAAAACGGCGCTCGACGAAGCGGCGCGCGCCTTCGTCGCGGCGCTGGACCGCTATTCGCTCGCCGATGTGATTGAACAGCCGGCGATGCGCGCGCAGGTGCTGCGCCTGGTGCGCCAACGGGGTGCCGCCGCCGGCAAGCGCGGTTGAGCATCGAGGAGGAGCCTGATGAAAGCCCTGCACGAAGTCGCGTGGATATCGAGCTTGTCGGTGATGGTGGTCATCGCTGCCGCGTTCATCTGGGTGGTCTTGCGCGCGAAGGTCGCCGGCGACGGTGCGCACGCCAGGCGCGCCTATGGCTGGCGCGCCTGGCTTTTCTGGATCAGCGCGGCCGCCGGTGTGGTCCTCGCCTTTGCCACGCTGAGCCCGTGGCCGATCGAAGGCCACGCGCGCACGGCCGGCAGACCGGACCTCACGGTGCGTGCGGTCGCGCATCAGTTCCGCTGGGACATCGCGCCGGCCACCGTGCCGGTGGGCAGGCTCGTCGAGTTCGAGGTCACCGCCGCCGACGTCAACCACGGCTTTGCCGTGTATCGCAACGGCCGCCTGCTGGCGCAGGCGCAGGCGATGCCCGGCTTTACCAACCGGCTGCGCATGCGCTTCGACGAACCCGGCGACTACGACGTGCTGTGCCTGGAGTACTGCGGCGTGGCTCATCACGGCATGCGCGCGGTGATCAGGGCCGTGCCGGCGTCCTGACGAGCGCAAAGACGAGGAGGCGACCATGGCTGCGATCTCGATGCCCGCCGCCGCAGACCGCGGCGCGCGCCTGACGTTCCAGAGCTACGCCGCGATCGGCACGCTGGTGTTCCTGCTGATGATGCTGGTGGGCGTGCTGATGCGTGCCGCGCAGGGGCGCTGGCTCGATCTTCCGCCCGACCTCTTCTATCAACTCATGACGCTGCACGGCGCCGGCATGGTCGGCACGGCGGGGCTCGCCGGCGCTGCGGTGATGTGGTACTTCCTGCGCCGCCACGTGCCGCTGTCGACGACGGTGTTCGCGACGATGCTGGCGTTGTCGCTGGCAGGTGTGGTGGCGATTCTCGGCGCGATCCTGCTTGGCGGTTTCGGCGGCGCGTGGACGTTTCTTTACCCGCTGCCGGCGAAGGGCGCCGGCCTGTGGAGCGAGCACGCGGCGGCCGCTTTCGTCGTCGGGCTGCTGCTGATCGGCGTCGGTTTCCTGCTTTTCTATCTGGACGCGGCGCTGGCGGTGATCCGCAAATACGGCAACCTGGCGCGCTCGCTCGGCCTGCATCGAGTGCTCGGCGGACCGATCGAGGATGCGCCGCCGCCGACGGTCGTCGCCTCGACGATGGTGGTGATCGTCAACGTCAGCGGGATCGCAGTCGGCGCGGTCGTGCTGGTGATGACGCTGGTGAACCTGTACGTGCCGTCGATCGCCTTCGATGCGCTGCTGGTGAAAAACCTGATCTTCTTCTTCGGCCACGTGTTCATCAACGCCGCGATCTACATGACGGTGATCGGCGTCTACGAAGTGTTGCCCGCGTACACCGGACGGCCGTGGAAGACGACGCGGCCGTTCTTGTGGTCGTGGGCAGCGGTCACGCTGCTGGTGATGGCCGTGTACCCGCACCACTTGATGATGGACTTCGTGATGCCGAAGTGGGCGACCGTGCTCGGGCAGGTGCTGTCCTACGCCAGCGGCATTCCGGTACTGCTGGTCACCGCCTATGGCGCGCTCGTGAATCTGTACCGCAGCGGCGCGCGGTGGGAACTGCCGCTGCGACTGCTGGTGTTTGGCCTGCTCGGCTGGTCGCTGGGCGTGATCCCGGCCATCGTCGATGCCACCGTCAGAGTGAACCTGGTGATGCACAACACGCTATGGGTGCCGGGGCACTTCCACACCTACTTGCTACTCGGCCTGCTGCCGATGGTGCTCGGCGCGGTGCTGCACGTATCCACGCGCCAAGGTTGGCAGGAGTCGGCGCTCGATCGCGGCGTCTTTTGGGTCTACGGCGCGGCCGGGCTGGTGTTCTGCCTGAGCTTCCTCGCTGCCGGTTACAACAGTGTGCCGCGCCGCTACGCGGTGTACGACGACGCGTGGGTCGGCTTTGCGCAAACCGGCACCGTCATGGCGCTGCTGGTCCTCGTCGCTGCGGCGATCCTCGGGGCGCGCGTGCTGGCGCGCCTGCGCCATGCGCGGATGGATGCCTGAAAGCGTCAGACCCTCCGTGGCCGTGCGCACCCTGCTGGCGTGCGCGGCGACGGCTGCGCTTGGTGCCGGCGCGCTGGCAGCCGCCACCGACGGTTTTTCGGCCTTCACGTACGACACGGCGCGCGTCCAGCGCGCACTGCGCGCACCGTACCCGCTGCCCGTCGATCTTGCACTGGTCACGCATGAAGGACGCCACATGCGGCTGGCCGACTTTGACGCGCCGGTGCTGCTGGTCAACTTCGTGTTCACGCGTTGCGCCGGCATCTGTCGCTCGGCGGGCGACGTGTACGGGCGGCTCGGGCATGCGCTGGCGGCCGACATCGAGCGGGGCGGGCTTCGGCTGCTGACCGTATCGATCGACCCGACGCGCGATCCGCCGCAGGAACTGGCGCGCTGGCGGGCGCGTTACGCACCGTCGGGTGCCCAGGGCTGGATCGTCGGCGCGCCGCCGGATCGCTCCGAACTCGCGCGCTGGCAGGACGCCTTCGGCATCGTCGTGCTGCCGCTGCCGAACGGCGACTTCGAGCACAACGCCGCCATCGCCGTGGTCGGGCCGCAGCGGCGCATCCGGGCCTTCGTCACACCGGAGCGCGCCGACGAGTTGCCGCAGTGGGTGCGGCGTGCGGCGCAGGCGGTCGATGATGCGCGCGGTGCGTGAGTCCTGGCCGGCGGTCGCGCTGCTGCTCGTGGTGGCGGTGGCGTTGCGCGAGCCGCTCGAGCGTTCGATGCTGGCTCATATGGCGGTGCAGATCCCGGTGATTGCGCTGTGCGGTTATCTGATCGGGCGACGCGCAGAGCGCGCACGATCGCTGTGGCTTGCGCGTTTGCAGACCTGCAACGGCGGCGGCGCAACCGGCCTGCTCGCCGCGGGTGTCGTGATGGTGGCGTGGATGTTGCCGCGATTGCTCGACGAAGCACGACTGGATGCGGCGGTCGATGCAGCGAAAGTCGCCACCGTGTTCGCCGCCGGCTTTGCGGTCGCCGTTTCCTGGCCGCGCTGCCCGCACCTGTGGCGCGGTGTGATCCACCTGGAAGCGATCGCCACGCTAGTGCGCTTCGGCTGGGGTTACCTGGTAGCCGAACAACGGCTGTGCGCCAGCTACCTGCTCGCCGATCAGCAGGCGGCGGGCGCTGCGCTGCTCGCGCTGGCTGCGGCGTGGAGCGTGGTCGTTTTGTGGCGACCGCTGTTCGGCCGGACTGTGCCGGCGAATGCATGAACAAGGTTCAGGCCCATGTACCGCGCGACGATCGACGCCCTGCACCAGAAAACCGATGCGAGACTGGCGCTGATGCGGCGCTCGCCGGCGGCTTTCTTCGTGGCCTCGATGCTTGCCGGGGCGTACGTGGGCATCGGGATACTGCTGATCTTCACGCTCGGCCAGGAGGTGGCTGCCGAATGGCGCAAGCTGGTGATGGGCGCATCCTTCGGCATCGCGCTGACGCTGGTTGTGATCGCCGGCGCGGAGCTTTTTACCGGCTACAACATGACGCTGGCGCTGGCGGCCGCCGACCGCCGGACGCGGCTGCCCGCGGCGCTGGCGGCGCTCGCGCTGACGTGGCTCGGCAATCTGACGGGTGCGGCGCTGCTGGTGGCGTTGTTCGCTGCCGGCGGCGGGGGCAACCTGCTCGGCAGCGATGCAGCCCTGCTGCAACGGGTGGCCGAGTACAAGATGAATTCGACGGCGGTCGCGCTGCTTGCCCGCGCCGCGCTGTGTAACTGGCTGGTGTGCCTGGCCGTGTGGATGTCGGCACGCGTCGACTCGGACATGGCGCGCGGGCTCGTCATTTTCTGGTGTCTGTTCGCGTTCATCGCCTGCGGCTTCGAACACAGCGTGGCGAACATGACGCTGCTGCTGGCCGCGCTCGCCGGCGCGCATCCGGCGACCGTGACTTGGGCCGGTTTCGGTCACAACATGTTGTGGGTGACGCTGGGTAACCTCGTCGGCGGCGGCGTGTTCGTGGGTCTGTCCTACGCGTTCGTCACGCGCGCCGCCGAGGCGACGCACGCGGCCAGCGCGGGTGCGAAAGCGCAACCCTCGGCGCTTTCGCGATGATCCTGCCGGATCGGCATTGTCGCGCCAGTGCAGCGCGGTCACGATACGTACCATGCAGCACGATGACGGACCGCCCGGCCCCTTCAAGATCCCCGAATCGGTCCTCGTCGTGATCCACACGCCCGCGCGCGACGTGCTGCTGCTCGAGCGCGCGGATCATCCCGGGTTCTGGCAGTCGGTGACGGGCAGCCTGGCGCGGCCCGACGAACCGCTCGCCGAAGCCTGCGCGCGCGAGGTGCGCGAGGAGACCGGCTACGACGCGCCGCCGTCGGCGTTCGACGACTGGCACCTCACGCATCGCTACGCGATCTATCCGCACTGGCGGCACCGCTACGCGCCCGGCGTTACGCATAATACGGAGCATGTTTTCGGGCTTCGCGTGGCGTCCCGGTTCGAGCCCCGTCTCGACCCACGCGAACATACGGGCTGGCGCTGGCTGCCCTGGCGCGACGCCGCCGACGCCTGCTTTTCGTGGACCAACGCGCAGGCGATCCGCACACTGGCGGATCGCTGAGCTGGCGGCGGCGATCGCGCTCGCAGCGCCGCTCGCCGCCGCGACGGCACCGCTGCAGATCGAAGTCCTGCGCGAAGGCGACCGCTTCGAGATCCACGCGGCCGTGCGCATCGCCGCGCCGCCGAAGATCGTCTGGGAAACGCTGACCGACTACGAGCGGCTGCGCGAGTTCATGCCCGGCGTGACGTCGTCGCGCGTGATCGAACGCGAAGGCAACCGGCTCACCGTCGAGCATCACGGCGAGTTCGACCTGCTGTTCTTCGCGCGGCCGGTGCGGCTGCGGCTGGCGGTCGAGCATCGCCCGCTGACGACGGTCATCGCGCGTTCGCTGCCGCAGCTCGCCGACGGCAGCGCTTCGACGCTGCGCGACTTCTCCGGACGCTACGAACTCGCGGTCGTGCGCGACGGCGAAGTCCGGCTCGAGTACGACGCGCGTTTCGAACTCGCCGAGCCGCTGCCGCCGGTGATCGGGCCGCTGTTCGGCACGATGGCCATGCGAAGTGCCATCCGCGCCGACTTCGAGGCCTTGATCCGCGAGATCGAGCGCCGGCGAGCGGCGGTGCGGCCGATCGAGAGAAACCGATGAAACGCGCGGCGTGTTCGGTCACGCCGGGCTCGTGGCGGGCGCCGAGCGCTTTGTCTTCTGCCCGACGGGCGTCGCCGCTGCCGGCGAGATCCGCGAGTGCGGCCGCCACTTCGACGATCCCGTGCGCTTCGATCGGTGCTTCGAGCGGGTGAAGCGAGTCCGATCGCGCATTGGGGAAAATGGTGTCTGACCCCAATTTCGTTGTCATTCGAGTCTTGCCGTGAAGCTGCGTGTCGCAACCTACAACATCCACAAGGGCGTGACCGTCCGCGGGCGGCCGCGCGTGCACGATGTGCGGCTGGCGCTGCAGGCGATGGACGCCGACATCGTGTTCCTGCAGGAAGTGCAGGACCGCAACGAGCGGCTGGCGGCGCGCCATGCGAGCTACCCGAAGTCCACGCAGATCGAATTCCTCGCCGCACAGATCTACGAGCATCACGCGTACGGGATGAACGCCGTCTATCCGCACGGCCACCACGGCAACGCGATCCTGTCGCGCCATGCGATCCGGCAGTTCACCAACCACGACGTGTCCGACCACGCGCTGGAGAAGCGCGGACTGCTGCACGCGGTCTGCCGGCTCGGCAAGCGCGACGTGCACCTGATCTGCGTGCACTTCGGGCTGTTCAAGCGTAGCCGGCTGCGGCAGGCGAGCTTTCTGATCGATTTCGTCGAATCCGAGGTCCCCGCGAAGGCACCGCTGATCATCGCCGGCGACTTCAACGACTGGCAGCGCCGCGTCGACACCGAGTTGCGCCGCCGGCTCGGCGTCGTCGAGGTGTCGGACGCCGTGGCCGAACCGACGCTGCTGGACCGGCTGCTGCCGTGGCGCAGGGTCGAACGCGCCAACGGCGTGCGCAAGGCGCGGCTGGCGCGCACCTATCCGGCGCTGCTGCCGTGGCTGCACCTGGATCGCATTTATCTGCGCGGTTTCCGCGTCACCGCGGTGCATGTGCCGCGCGGTGCGGCATGGGCGAAGCGCTCCGATCACGTGCCGTTGATCGCGGAAGTGCGGTTCGCGTAAGGCTGGGTCCGATGTCCGCGCGCCCGCAGTTGCGACCCAGCGCGCGACGCTTCGCGCTGTCGCCGCGCCCGGTCGTCTACGCCGGCAACCGCGTCCGGCTACTGGTCAACGGCGAGCAGTACTTCCCCCGGCTTCTGGCCGCGATCGACGCGGCGCGCCGCTCGATCCACCTCGAGACCTATATCTTCGCCGACGACAACATCGGTCAGCGCGTCGCGTTCGCGCTCGCCGCCGCGGCGAGTCGCGGCGTGCAGGTGCACGTGATCATCGACGGCTTCGGCGGCGGCGAGCACGCGCGCCGCCTCGTGCGCGAGCTCGGCGCGCAGGGGGTGGAGGTGCGCATCTATCGGCCCGAGCGCTGGTGGCGGCTGGAGCGGCGGCTGCTGCGCCGACTGCACCGCAAGATCGCCGTGATCGACGACGCGATCGCCTTCGTCGGCGGCATCAACATCATCGACGACCACAACCACCGGGGCGCCGAGCGCGGGCGGCTGGGCCCCCGCTTCGATTTCGCGGTCGCCTGCGAGGGTCCGATCGTGGCGCCGATCGCGCTCGCGGGAAAGCGGCTCTGGTGGACCCTGTCGTTCGTCGACCCGACGGAACGGGCGGGGCCGCTGCCGCAGCTCGCAGGCCAGCCGCGAACGCCGTACTTTGCGGACGGCGTTCGCGCGAGTCTGCTGCTGCGCGACAACCTGCGCCATCGGCGCACGATCGAGCGCGCGTACCTCGAAGCGATCGGCGGCGCGCGCGGCGACATCGTGATCGCATGCGCGTACTTCCTGCCCGGACGCCGCTTCCGCGCGGCACTGCTCGATGCGGCGGCGCGCGGGGTGCGGGTCCGGCTGCTGCTGCAGGGGCGCGTCGAGTATTCGCTGCAACACCACGCACAGCGGGCGCTGTATCACCAGTTTCTGGCCGGCGGCATCGAGATCCACGAGTACGTGCCCAGCTATCTGCACGCGAAGGTCGCCGTGATCGACGGCTTCTGGTCGACGGTGGGATCGAGCAACATCGATCCGTATTCGCTTCTGCTCGCGCGCGAAGCCAACGTCGTCGTCTA
>JBKBSH010000464.1:0-1975 GCA_046291795.1 Burkholderiaceae bacterium
CGCAGGTTCGGCAGCCTGGTGTCGAGCGCGTACAGCTCGAAAAAATAGCGATGCCGGCCGATCGGCGGGCACGGGCCCCCGTAGCCGGTCCGGTGCCAGTCGTTCAGCCCTTCGTGCACGCCGTGCGGCAGCACGCCGCCTTCGGGCAGCCCGGTCGAATCGGGCGGCAGGTCGTAGAGCACCCAGTGCACCCACGTCATCTTCGGCGCGGCCGGGTCCGGCGCGTCCGGATCGAAGCACACGAGCGCGAGGCTCTTCGTACCCGCAGGCACGTCGCTCCACGCCAGCGGCGGTGCGATGTCCTGGCCTTCGCACGTGTACTTGCTCGGAATCGGTCCCTGGTGCGCGAATGCAGGTGAAGTGAGCTTCATCGTTCGTCCTCCGTCGTTTGCTCCATGATGAAGGTAATCGGCGCCGGGCGCGTGCGGGTCCAGCAGGTTAAACTCGCGGCGCCGTGCTCCGCCCGCTGCTCAACGCCAGCCGCTATCTCGTCCTCGCCGCCGTGCTCGGTTCGCTGGTGGCCGCGCTGGCGCTGTTCGTCTACGGCGTGGTCGAGACGATCGTCGTCGTCTTCGACGCGATCGCCAAGGCCGAGGTCAGCAGCAAGGGCGCAAAGGGGCTGGCGCTCGCGTTCATCGAGATCGTCGATCTGTTCCTGCTCGGCACCGTTTTCCTGATGATCGCGCTCGGGCTGTACGAGCTGTTCATCGAGGAAAACCTCACGCTTCCGCAATGGCTTTCGATCAGCTCGTTCGACGACCTGAAGAACAAGCTGGTCGGTGTGGTCATCGTCGTTCTCGCGGTGCTGTTTCTGGGCGCGGTCGTATCGTGGGACGGCAGCCGCGATCTGCTCGGGTTCGGCGCCGGTGTCGCGCTGGTCATCGCCGCGTTGACGTACTTTCTCTCCACCGCGAAAGCCGACAAGGGCAAGGCCGAGAAGAAGGATGCCGGCTGACGCGACCTATTTCCTGCCCCGCCAAAGCCATGCGCGCACCTCGTCGAGCGGGCGCGTGTTCAACACGTCGGCCTTTTCCAGCCAGCCGCGCCGCGCCTGGCCGACGCCGTAGACGAGGTTGTCGAACTCGTGCACCGAGTGCGCGTCGGAGTTGATCGCCACCAGCGCGCCTTCGTCCTTGGCCATCCGGCAGTGCAGGTCCGTCAGGTCGAGCCGCTGCGGATGCGCATTGAGCTCGAGCGCGACGCCGCGCGCCTTGCACTTGCGGATCACCGCGAGCATGTCGACGTCGTAGGGCTCGCGCGCATCGATCAGCCGGCCGATCGGATGCGCGAGGATCTTCACGTGCGGGTTGTCGAGTGCGGCGAGGATGCGGGCGGTCTGCTTCGCGCGCGGCAGATCGAACTTCGAATGCACCGCCGCGATCACGACGTCCAGCGGTGCGAGCGCGGCGTCGGGCAGATCGAGCGCGCCGTCCTCGAGCACGTCGACTTCGACGCCGGCGAGCAGCCGCACCCCCGCGAGCTTCGCGTCGATCCTTTCGATCTCGTCGCGCTGCTTGGCGAGCCGCACGGGGTCGAGCCCGTGCGCCACCGTGAGCCGGCGGCTGTGCTCGCTGATCGCCAGATATTCGAGGCCGTGCCCGCGCGCGGCGTGCGCCATTTCCTCGATCGTCGCGGTCCCGTCGCTCCACTTGGTGTGCGCGTGCAGGTCGCCGCGCAGATCGGCGCGGTCGACGAGCTTCGGCAGCGCGCGCTTCTTCGCGGCCTCGACCTCGCCGCGATCCTCGCGCAACTCGGGGGCAATCCACGGCAGCCCGAGCGCCGAATACACCTCCTCCTCGGACTCGCCGGCGATTGCGCACTTGTCCTTGAACAGTCCGTATTCGTTGAGCTTCAGACCCTGGTCGATCGCGAGGTTGCGCAGCCGGATGTTGTGCGCCTTCGATCCGGTGAAATACATCAGCGCCGCGCCGTAGCTTTCCTGCGGAACGACGCGCAGGTCGACCTGCAGGCCGGA
>JBKBSH010000465.1:0-1973 GCA_046291795.1 Burkholderiaceae bacterium
CGTGCAACACCGCGCACTACTGGTACGACGAGCTGGCGATCGACTGCCCGGTGCCGTTCATCCACATCGTCGACGCGACGGTCGCCGAGCTGGGCGATCGCGCGCGCAGCGGCGCGCGGCTCGGGCTGATCGCCACCGAAGCCACACTCGCCGGGCAGGTGTACGACGCGCGGCTCGCGACGCTCGGCTGCGAGCTGCTGCGGCCATCGCCCGCGCGGATGCAGCGGCACGTGCTGCCGTCGATCGCGCTGGTCAAGCAGGGCGCGCTCGCCGAGGCGGGCCGCACGCTCGCGCCGGCGATCGAGGCGCTGCTCGACGCCGGCGCCGAAGCGGTCGTGCTGGCGTGCACCGAGACGCCGCTGGCGCTCGACGCGATCGACTCGCCGCTGCGCGAGCGCTGCGTGGATTCGACGCTCGCGCTCGCTCGCGCCTGCGTTCGCTGGTGGCTCGCGCAGCGAACCGGAGCGCCGGCGAAGTGACCGCAGAGCGCGTGCTCGAACGCTTCCATCCCGCCGTCCGCGCGTGGTTTGCGCGCGCCTTCGCCGCGCCGACGCCCGCGCAGATCGAGGCCTGGCCGGCGATCGCGGCGGGCAGGCATGCGCTGGTCGCGGCGCCGACCGGCTCGGGCAAGACGCTCGCCGCGTTTCTGGCCGCGATCGATGCCTTGGTGCGGCAAGGGGTGGAAGGCCAGCTGCGCGACGAGACGCAGGTCGTGTACGTGTCGCCGCTGAAGGCGCTGTCGAACGACATCCGCAAGAACCTGGAGGCGCCGCTTGCCGGAATTCGCGCCGAGCTTGCGGCGCTCGGGCTGCCGGACGTCGAGATCCGAACGGTGGTGCGCACGGGAGATACGCCGGCCGCCGAACGCGAAAGCATGCGCAGGCGGCCGCCGCACATCGTCGTCACCACGCCCGAGTCGCTGTACATCCTGCTCACCAGCAAATCGGGCCGCAAGATGCTGGCGACCACGCGCGCGGTGATCGTCGACGAGATCCACGCGCTGGCGCCGAACAAACGCGGCGCGCATCTGGCGCTGTCGCTCGCGCGGCTCGAAGCGCTCGCCGGGCGCGAGCTGGTGCGAATCGGGCTGTCGGCGACGCAGAAGCCGATCGAGTCGATCGCGCGGTTCCTGGTCGGTGTGGGCAGGCCGTGCACGATCGTCGACACCGGCCACGTGCGCGAACGCGATCTGGCGATCGAGCTGCCGTCCTCGCCGCTCGAAGCGGTGATGTCGGGCGAGGTGTGGACGCAGGTCTACGACCGGCTCGCCGAACTGGTCCGCGAGCATCGAACGACGCTCGTGTTCGTCAACACGCGCCGGCTCGCCGAGCGGGTGGCGCGGCATCTGTCGGAGCGCCTGGGCGAGGGCGCGGTCGGCGCGCATCACGGATCGCTCGCGCGCGAGCTGCGGCTCGACGCCGAGCAGCGGCTGAAGCGCGGCGAGCTGCGCGCGCTCGTCGCGACCGCGTCGCTCGAGCTGGGCATCGACATCGGCGACGTCGATCTCGTCTGCCAGATCGGCTCGACGCGCTCGATCGCCGCGTTCCTGCAGCGCGTGGGCCGCTCGGGCCATGCGGTCGGCGGCACGCCGAAAGGCCGGATCTTTCCGCTGTCGCGCGACGAGCTGGTCGAATGCGCCGCCCTTCTCGACGCCGTGCGGCGCGGCGAGCTGGACGCGATCGCGATGCCCCACGGGCCGCTCGACGTGCTCGCGCAGCAGATCGTCGCGGAAGTGGCGCTGCAGGATTGGAAAGAGGATCAGCTCTTTGCGCTGTACCGCGGCGCCGCGCCGTACGCGACGCTCGCGCGCGGCGAGTTCGCGGAAGTCGTTCGCATGCTGGCCGAGGGCTTCTCGCGGCGCGGGCGCACGACAGCGCACGTGCATCGCGACGCCGAGGTCGCGCGCCTCATGCTGATCATCAGGAAGCTGCAGCGCCATCAATTCGGCAAGCGCTCGGAGAAGCTTGACGAGG
>JBKBSH010000466.1:0-1961 GCA_046291795.1 Burkholderiaceae bacterium
GCCGCGGGCTCGAGGTGATGCGCGAGCCGCTCGAAAGCGGCCGCATCACGATCTCGCGCGCGGCGCGCCAGGTCGACTTTCCCGCGAAGTTCCAGTTGATCGCGGCGATGAACCCCTGCCCTTGCGGCTACCACGGCCACAAGACGATCGCGTGCCGCTGTACGCCCGACATGATCGCGCGCTACCAGGACCGCATCAGCGGGCCGCTGCTCGACCGCATCGACATGCGCGTCGAGGTCTCGTCGCTGACCGAGGACGAGCTGGTCGAGATGCCCGACGGCGAGCCGACCCGGCACATCGCCGAGCGCGTGGCGCGGGCGCACGACCGCGCGCTCGAGCGCCAGGGCAAGCCGAACGACGAACTCGGCGCAGCCGAGATCGAGCGCATCTGCAAGCCCGAGGGCGCGGTCAAGCAGTTGCTGCACGCGGCGAGCGTGCGGCTCGGCTGGTCGGCGCGCGCGTATCACCGCGTGCTGAAGGTCTCGCGCACGATCGCGGATCTGGAAGGCGTCGATGAGCTCGCCACCGCGCACGTCGCCGAGGCGATCCAGTATCGAAGGTCGTTGCGGGACGCGTAGGCGTCGGACGACGCGGGACATCGCGGCGCCGGCCGCGATCGGACGTCGCGGCCGGCGGCGACACCTACTTGTGCTGCCCGTCCTGCTTCTGCCGGTAGATGCGCTTGCTCTGAACGTTCTGGCGCCGCCGGATCTCGGCCTGCTCGCGCGGTCCGACATGGCCGTCGGCGCCGGCGCGCGCCTCGCTGCGGCCGACGCGCGCCTGCCCGGCTTCGAGCCGTGCGGCTTCGCGGTTCGTCAGCTCGCCCGAGGCCATGCCCTGCCGGATGCGCCTTTCCTGGTCGATGTTGCGCCGGACGTCGGCCTGCGTCCGGCGCGACGATGCCGAGTTCGGATCGCCGGCCTGCGCGTCGTGCTTCTGTTTGTAGATGTCGGCGCTCGCCTTGTCCTGCGCGGCGTCGATGCGCGCGCGCTCGTGCGCGGTGAGTTGCCCGTCGCGCAATGCGTTGGATTGCATCTTGTCGATTCGTGCCTGCTCGGCCTGCAGCCGCGCGGCTTCGCGCGTCGTCAATTGCCCCGACTGCAGCCCCTGCTCGATGCGCCTTTCCTGGTTGATGTCGCGCTGTGTGTATCCGGGTGCGGCGGTCTGCGCAAATGCGGGCGATGCGGCGGCAGCGATCAGCGCGGCAAGCATTCGACGTTTCATCTCGACTCCCTGTCTCGGTGGATGGGACGACCCCATGCGCACGCTAACGGCGGGTGCGGCGCGCAGTCGACGGGAATTGCGGTAAGAAAGTGCAACCGCCGTAAGCAGCGGTTGGCGCAAGCCGCGCGTCACAGCGACGCAGCGGCCTCGATCGAATTCGTCTGCCGGGCGCGTGCGGATGCAGGTGTGCAGAAGTCGCGCCCGATGCGTTCGGCCATTGCGTGGCCCGACCCGATGCAGTCGCCGATCGACACGCCGCCGCGCCAGTTGGCGCAGAAGTACAGACCGGGGGCGGCCGCCTCGGCGCGTTCGACCGCGGCGATCCGCTCGCGGTGGCCGAGCGTGTACTGCGGGATCGCCTGCGGCCAGCGCGTCACCGCACTCCAAAGCGGCGCCGCCGCGCCGACGTACTGCGCGAGCGCTCGCTGGACGGCGGCGGCGATTTCGTCTTCCGGCAGGCGCGCGAGGTCGGGATTGCGTTGGCCGCCGACGAAGGTCGTCAGCAGTACCGTGCCCTCGGGCGCGCGGTTGCCGAACATCGTGCTGGAGAACAGCGACCCGAGCAGGCGCGCGTTTTCCTTCTTCGGCGCAAGGAAGCCGAAGCCGTCGAGCGGATGCGCCACGTTGCCGCGGCGGTACGCGGCTGCGACGACCGCCACCGGCGGATAGACGATCGCCTCCAGCGCGCGTGCGGCACCCGCATCGACCGGCTCGACGATGCGCGCCGCCGCGCACGC
>JBKBSH010000467.1:0-1957 GCA_046291795.1 Burkholderiaceae bacterium
GAATACTCGCCAAAGGTCGTCGAGCTGCAACGCCGCGTCCGCGCGTTCATGGACGAGCACGTGTACCCGAACGAGCGGCGCTTTCATGCCGAGGTCGAGGAAAACACGCGCCAGGGAAAGCGCTGGACGCCGACGCGGATCGTCGAAGAACTGAAGCCGAAGGCGCGCGCGGCGGGGCTCTGGAACCTGTTCCTGCCGGATTCGCACCATGGCGCGGGGCTGAAGAACATCGAATACGCGCCGCTCGCGGAGATCATGGGGCGCGTGCCCTGGGCGTCGGAGGTATTCAACTGCAGCGCGCCCGACACCGGCAACATGGAGACGATCGAACGCTACGGCACGCCGGAGCAGAAGAAGCGCTGGCTCGAGCCGTTGCTGGCGGGCGAGATCCGGTCGGCCTTCGCGATGACCGAGCCGGCGGTCGCATCGAGCGACGCGACCAACATCCAGACGTCGATCAGGCGCGTCGGCGACGAGTACGTGATCAACGGCCGCAAATGGTGGACTTCCGGTGCGGGCGACCCGCGCTGCAAGGTCTACATCGTGATGGGCAAGACGAACCCCGACGCGCCCAGGCACGCGCAGCAGTCGATGATCCTGGTGCCGGCCGACACGCCCGGCGTCAAGGTGATCCGACCCCTCACCGTGTTCGGCTACGACGACGCGCCGCACGGCCATATGGAAGTCGAGTTCGGCGACGTGCGCGTGCCGGCGTCGAACATCCTGCTCGGCGAAGGACGCGGCTTCGAAATCGCACAGGGTCGCCTCGGCCCGGGCCGCATCCATCATTGCATGCGTTCGATCGGTCTGGCCGAACGCGCGCTCGAACTGATGTGCAGGCGGCTCGCGGATCGCGTCGCGTTCGGCGCGCCGGTGGCCAAGCAGACCGTCTGGCAGGAGCGCATCGCCGAAGCGCGCTGCATGATCGACCAGGCGCGGCTGCTGACGCTGAAGGCCGCTTACATGATGGACACCGTCGGCAACAAGGCCGCCCAAGCGGAGATCGCGATGATCAAGGTCGTCGCACCCAACGTCGCCTGCACGGTGCTCGACTGGGCGATCCAGGCGCACGGCGGCGCAGGCATGTGCGACGACTTCCCGCTCGCCTACGCGTACACGCTGGCGCGAACGCTGCGGCTGGCCGACGGTCCCGACGAGGTTCACCGCAACGCGATCGCCAAGATCGAGATCGCCCAACACGTTCCGCTGCCGGACAAGGGAGGCACATCAAAATGATCGACCTGTACTCGTGGCCGACGCCGAACGGCCACAAGATCCACATCATGCTTGAGGAGTGCGGTCTGCCGTACCGCGTCCACGCGGTCGATATCGGCGCGGGCGAACAGTTCAAGTCCGAGTTCCTGCGGATCAGCCCAAACAACAAGATTCCGGCGATCGTCGACAGCGAGGGCCCCGACGGCAAACCGGTGTCGCTGTTCGAGTCCGGCGCGATCCTGATCTATCTGGCCGCCAAGACGGGCCGCTTCCTGCCGGCCGACGTGCGCGGCAAGTACGTCGCGCTGCAATGGCTGATGTTCCAGATGGGCAGCGTCGGCCCGATGTTCGGCCAGGCGCACCACTTCCGCATCTACGCACCCGAGAAGATCCAGTACGCGATCGACCGCTTCACCAACGAAACGAAACGCCTTTACGACGTGATGGATAGGCGGCTCGCCGAAGTGCCCTACTTCGCCGGCGAGTATTCGATCGCCGACATCGCGATCTACCCGTGGACCCGTTCGCACGCGAACCAGGGCGTCGATCTCGCCGACTATCCGAACGTCGAGCGCTGGTACCAAGCGGTCGAAGCGCGAGGCGCCGTGCAGCGCGGAATCCGGGTCCTCGCGGATCGGCGCCGGCCCCAGTTGACCGACCGGGACCGGCAGACGCTGTTCGGCGCGCCGCAGTACGAGCGCCGCTGAGCACCCATGGCAGTGATCACCGACGTCGAGGACCT
>JBKBSH010000468.1:0-1951 GCA_046291795.1 Burkholderiaceae bacterium
GCATGCGCCACGGCACGCCGGCCTGAGCCAAGTCGCGCGTCGTTGACCGCGATTCGCGCGCCGGCCACCCGAAAGACTGAGCGGGCAAGGTCCGGGGGAGAACCTGCCCGCTCGAACGCCTCGGCGACGTGGTCGGTTCGCGAGGCGCCGGAGGATGTCGCCGCGTCTTGGCGGGCTGCGATCCCTGGACCAGCCGCCAGGTGCGCCGCGCTCAGAGCGTCTTTGCCGAGATACCCTGCGCAGCGGCTGCCGTCGTCTCGGGATCGGCCGAAGGCCGCTCGCCGATCACGGTGACCGGCTCGAGTCGCACGATCTGCGCGCGGCTCGTCGCGATGTCGCCCGCGTGTCGCGCGTGACCGTCGATCGCCGCGAGCAGCGCCAGCGTGGCCACGACGCTCGCCACGGCACCGAGCATCCGAATCAGGTTGTTCCGCGCGTACATCGTCGTTCTCCTTCTCGCCTGCCGGCCGCTTCACGTCGTGAGCGCCGCCGCGTTGGGACGAACGGTAGGCACCGGCCGTGCCGCGCGCGAGCCGATTGCGATGAAACGAACGAAGTGCGCACCGAACCGCAGCTACGCGCGCCGGGTGGCGTGACGGCCCGCGCGCGCGGCGTGACGCCGGACTGCGCGCGACGAGACGGTGCCAGGCGTTTCGCCTCCGCGATGGCGCCGGCTGCCTTCGACGCGCCATCGCACCGATGAACGGACCTCAAGGCGCGCACCGGCGCGGCCGAAGCACCGGATACGGCGCCCCCTGCCCGACACCGGCCCGCGCTCACGTGATCCTCTTTCTCGACTTCGACGGCGTTCTGCACACCGACCCGTGCCGCGAAGCGCGCCGGCTGTTCGAACACGCGCCGCGGCTCGCCGAATCGCTCGAAGGCTTTCCCGAGGTGTGCGTCGTTCTGTCGACCAGTTGGCGCAACGGCAGGTCGATCGACGACCTGGCGGCCCCGCTGCCGGCCCCACTGCGTGCACGCGTGATCGGCGTGACCCCGACCTTCGGCGCCTTCGTCGCTTCGCCTGGACTGGTGCCCTACCGGCGCCAGGCCGAGTGTCTGCAGTGGCTCGCCGAACAGGGGCAGGAAGACCGTCCCTGGCTCGCGCTGGACGATCGCGCTTCGCTGTTCGAGCCGTATTGCGACCGGCTGATCGAATGCGACTCGCGGCGCGGCTTCGACGCCGACGCGGCGCGCCGCCTGCGCGCCGCGCTCGCGCGCGAGCGGCAGCGGCTGCTGCGTCGGATCGATACCGTGATCTGAGTTCGATACCGTGATCCGCGTCACGCCGCGGGCGCTTGAATGCGCCGCCCGCACCGCCATGTTGGCCGTAGTTCACCAAGCCGGAATGCCGCCATGCTCCTGTCCTGCCCGCACTGTCACGCCAAGAACCGCGTCCGGGAAGACCGGCTCAACGAAACGCCGACCTGCGGCAAGTGCGGTCGCGAGCTTTTGACCGGGGCGCCCGTCGAACTCGACGAAGAAGCGTTCACCGCGCTCGTCGAGCACGGCGAACGGCCGGTCGTCATCGACTTCTGGGCTGCGTGGTGCGGCCCGTGTCGCATGTTCGCACCCGTGTTCGCCGAGGCGGCCGCGCGCCGCAAGGATGTGGTCTTCGCGAAGGTCGACACCGACGCCCATCCGGGGCTGTCGGCACGCTTCGCGATCCGCAGCATTCCGACGCTGGCGGTGTTCCATCGCGGCGCGATGATCGAGCGCGTCAGCGGCGCGTTGCCCGCGGGTCGCTTCGACGCCTGGCTGCAAGCGGCCGTCGCGAAGGCGACTTCGAGGGTCTGAGTCCGGCTACCGCCGCAGCTCGAACAGCGAGCGCGACGGTTCGGTGCCCTTGAGCGCCGCGGCGATCTGCCGGCGCGCCTTGATGAACGGCGAGTTCTTGGCCTCGACGGCGAGGAACGCGTCGAGGTCGCCCACTTCGCGCTGCAACCGCGGC
>JBKBSH010000469.1:0-1946 GCA_046291795.1 Burkholderiaceae bacterium
CTGGCGCGGCGCGAGCGCATGCGCATGGCCAGCCGGGGGATCGCGTCGTTCCAGTTGAGCAAGGACGGGCGGCAGATCCTGGTGCCGCTGTCGGGGCGGCTGTTCGTGATCGATCGCGCCAGCGGCGCGCAGAAGGAACTGGCGCGCGTCAACGGCGAGATCGAACGCGCCGAGGAGGCGCGCCGCGCGCAGATCGCCGCGACGTCGGTCCTGAAGAAGCCGGTCACGCTGCAGTTCCGCGACGCCAATCTGCGAATGGTGTTCGAGGCGCTGTCGCGCACGACGGGGCTGAACGTCATCTTCGACCGCGACGTCCGGCCGGACCTGAAGACGACGATCTTCGTTCGCGACGCCTCGGTCGGCGACACCGTCGATCTGATCCTGCTGCAGAACCAGCTCGAGAAGAAGGTGCTGAACGCCAACACGATGCTGATCTATCCGGCGACCGGCGCGAAGCAGAAGGAGTACCAGGACCTGAAGGTGCGCACCTTCCAGATCTCCAACGCCGACGCCAAGCACCTGCAGAACGTGCTGAAGACCGTGCTCAAGGTCAAGGACATCGCGCTCGACGAGCGAAGCAACACGCTGGTGATCCGCGACACGCCCGACACCGTCGCGGTGGCCGAGCGAATCATCGCCGCGCACGACTTCGCCGATCCCGAGGTGATGCTCGAGGTCGAGGTGCTCGAGGTCTCGCGCGACCGACTGAGCAACCTCGGCATCAAGTGGCCCGACAGTGCCACGATCTCCACGCCCACCAACGCGGCCGGCGGGCTGACGATCGGCGAGTTGCGCGGGCTCACGCGCGACCAGCTGCTGATCACGCCGCTTGCGCTCGGCATCAACCTGAAGCTGCAGGACACCGATGCCAACCTGCTCGCCAGCCCGCGCATCCGCGCGCGGCATCGCGAAAAGGCGCGCATCTTGATCGGCGACAAAGTGCCGGTGATCACCAACACCGCCACGCCGCTCGGCACCGGCGGCTCGGTCGTCACCGGTTCGGTGCAGTACCTCGACGTCGGCATCAAGCTCGAGGTCGAGCCGCACGTCTACGCCGAAGGGGATGTCGGCATCAAGCTCAACCTCGAGGTCAGCAACATCGTTCGCGAGATCGCGGGTGCGCAGGGCTCGCTCGCGTACCAGATCGGCACGCGCAACGCGACGACCAATCTGCGGCTGCGCGACGGCGAAACGCAGATCCTCGGCGGATTGATCAGCGACCAGGACCGCAACACCGCGTCGAAGGTCCCCGGCATCGGCCAGCTTCCGATCCTCGGCCGGCTGTTCTCCAACGACAACGGCACGCACACCAAGAGCGAGATCGTGTTGTCGATCACGCCGCGCATCGTTCGCAGTGCCGCCACGGCGGACGCGAACCTGCGCGACGTGTACTCCGGCACCGAAGCGGCCGTGCGCGAAACACCGCTGCGGCTCGATCCGGTCGGCTCGGTGTCCGGATCGGCGGGCAGCGTGCCGTTCGTGCCTCCGGGCGGGCAGCGCGCAGCACCGACCGCGCCCGATGCGGCAGCCGATCCCGCCGCGCCGCGCACACCGGCGGTGGCACGCACTGCAGCAAGCGTCGCATCAAACGCTCCTGCATCAGGCGTGGCGAACTGGACCACGAATGAAGACACCACGGACGGCGCTTCGGTCGGCGTGGCCGCTGGCGTGTCAGTCGCCGCACTCGCTGTCGCGCCTGCAGCTGCTGCAGCAGCCGCTGCTGCGGCGGCCCGTTCCTGTGCTTCGATCTGGCGCCCGATCTCGAGCAGGCGCTGCAAGGCAGGGTCGATCTCGGCCCCGGCGAAGCTCAGCGTCGGGTCGGGGCGCAGCTTACCCTCGGCCAGCGCCTGGCCAAAAATCCGGTCGAACCGGCGCACCGCGTCTTCAAGCATCCGCGGCACGTCATCGGGGCTCTTGGCAGTCAGCACGAACCCATCGAAATAGAC
>JBKBSH010000470.1:0-1943 GCA_046291795.1 Burkholderiaceae bacterium
CGGCCGTGCTGGCCGGGCTTGGAGTCGGCCTTGCACTTGGTGTCGAGCGCGCGGCGCGCGCTCTTCAGGAACAGATCGGTGCCTTCGCGGCGCGAAAGCTTGAGTTTTGCTCCGGTATAGCGTGCCACTTGATTTCCTCTTTCATCCTGCGGGGCAGCCCGCATTCAGTCCGCAGCGTCGGCTGCGGACACCGACGGCGACCCGCGGCCGCCGTTGCCCTAGATGTTGTCCAGTCCCAAGTTCGTGCCCTCGGTAAAAAGAATCACGCGCCTCTACACGCGCCGGCGCTTCGGGGGCCGGCAGCCGTTGTGCGGCACCGGCGTGACGTCCTGAATCGACGTGATGCGGAACCCGCACGCGTTCAGCGCGCGCACCGACGACTCGCGGCCGGGGCCGGGGCCCTTGATGCGCACCTCCAGATTCTTGACGCCGCACTCGAGCGCGGCACGGCCCGCACTCTCGGCAGCGACCTGCGCGGCAAACGGCGTGGACTTGCGCGAGCCCTTGAAGCCGGACCCGCCCGAGCTGGCCCACGACAGCGCGTTGCCCTGCCGGTCGGTGATCGTGATGATCGTGTTGTTGAACGACGCGTGGATGTGGGCGATACCCTCGGCCACGTTCTTCTTGACCTTCTTGCGGGCGCGCTGCTGCGCGGCGATTTGCTGGGCGGTCGGAGTCTTGGCCATCTGTGAGTTCCTCGATTCGTTGGCGTCGCGCGATCAGGTCGCGGCCTTCTTCAATGCGACGCCGGCCTTGCGCGGGCCCTTGCGGGTGCGCGCATTGGTGCGCGTGCGCTGGCCGCGCACCGGCAACCCGCGCCGATGCCGAACGCCGCGGTAGCAGCCCAGATCGATCAGGCGCTTGATCGACAGCTGCACCTCGCGCCGCAGATCGCCCTCGACGGTAAAGCGGCCGACCGCCTCGCGGATGCGCTCGAGTTCGGCATCCGTCAACTCTTTGACTTTCTTGGTCGGGGGCACGTTGCACGCGTCGAGGATCGCGCGTGCGCGAGCGCGGCCGATGCCGTAGATGGCGGTCAGACCGATCTCGGCGTGTTGATGCGGCGGGATGTTGATACCGGCTATTCGAGCCATGATTCTTCCTTCAAATCGCTTGTCGCTGTTGTTCCACCCGCCCGGCCGGCGCGCCTGCGGGCGCGCGGTCGTTCGGCAGGCGTTCGCGAGTCCGCGGGAACCCGCTCACGTCCAGCCTCACCCTTGACGTTGTTTGTGACGCGGGTCGCTGCAGATCACGCGCACCACACCCTTGCGTCTGATGATCTTGCACTTGCGGCACATCTTTTTCACGCTTGCCATGACTTTCACGGTTTTCTCCACCGCGCTACTTGGCGCGGAAAACGATCCTCGCTCGCGTCAGGTCGTACGGCGTCAGCTCCACCGTGACCTTGTCGCCCGGCAGGATGCGGATGTAGTGCATCCGCATCTTTCCGGAAATGTGGCCGAGTACCACGTGTCCGTTCTCCAGCTTGACGCGGAAAGTCGCGTTCGGGAGGTTCTCGAGGATCTCCCCCTGCATCTGGATGACGTCGTCTTTCGCCATCTAGACCGCCCCCTTCGCGCGCGCGCAATCCGTCGTCATCGCGGCATGCCGGGTCCGAAGCCCTTGAAGTTGGCCTTCTTCAGCAGGCTCTCGTACTGATGCGTCATCAGGTAGGCCTGAACCTGCGCCATGAAGTCCATCGTCACGACCACGACGATCAGCAGCGACGTTCCGCCGAAGTAAAAGGGCACGTTCCAGCGCAGGTTCAGGAACTCCGGCACCAGGCAGACGAACGTGATGTAGATCGCGCCGGCCAGCGTCAGCCGCATCAGGATCTTGTCGATGTAACGCGCCGTCTGGTCGCCCGGGCGGATTCCCGGCACGAAGGCGCCGCTCTTCTTCAGGTTGTCGGCGGTCTCCTTGCTGTTGAAGACCAGCGCCGT
>JBKBSH010000471.1:0-1593 GCA_046291795.1 Burkholderiaceae bacterium
GCCGCCGTGAGCGATCCACGTGCCCGAGCACGCGCGCATCACGGGCTCGACCGCAGTCACAAGGCCGCTCGCCGGCCGCTGCACCTGGATGCCCTGCCCCGAGCGAACGTGGATGTAGGGCTCCCGGTTGGACACGAGGATGACCTCGTCGCCCGAGAACTGGTCCTTCAGCAGCCGGCGCAGTGCTTCCGGGTCCCACCGCAGCGTCGTCGCGTCGTGCTCGCGCCGTTCGTTCTGCATGTCGCGCAGCAGCGCGCGCAGGTCGCCGACGAGCGGCTGCAACTCCGGGCGCGGCTGCGAAAACGGACGGATCACGCCTTCGCCGCGCAGCATCGCGCGCACGCCGGCGACCCAGCCGCGCCAGCTCAGATGCGCGACCGCGACCGTGATCAGCGCGACCACGAGTCCCATGACCGTGAACAGCCACACGATGTACTTGCGCGTGTCGGCGCTGCGTCGCTGCACGAAGCTCATGTCGTGCAGCATCACCAGCGAAGCGACGGGTTCACCGTTGTGCCGCACGTCGCCGACGGCAACGTGCAGCGGCCCGCTCGGCAACTCGAGCACGAAGCCGGTGCCCGGTTCGACGCGCTCGCGGACGGCGCAGTCGACCGCCGCCGGAAAATGCCGCGTCTTGCGCACCAGCCGGTTGCTGGCGTCGCACACGCCGAGCGCGAACAGCCGCTCGTCGGCCGCCGCACGCTCGAGCAGGCCGTCGATGCGGGCGGTCGACTTTGCGGTGGTCAGCTCCGCGAGCTGCTCCTCGAGCGTGCGAGCGACCAGCGACGAACGGATGTCGAGATCGCGGACGAACCAGCGCAGCGTCAACGCGTCGACGAGCGGCATCGACAGATACGCGAGCGCGAACAGCGCGGCGAGCAGCGGCAGAAGAAATCGAAGCGATAGGCGCAAGGTTCGAAACATCGGATGCGGGTCAACCGCAGGCGGCGCAAACGCTCATCCGCCTGCGTTCGCAGCCCCGCGCTCTGGACGCCGGGGCGGGGCGGCGGAAGAGGGCGGCCGATGTGATCCACGACCGGCCGGCTCGGCCCGGGAAGGGTCAGGCGCGGGCCGCACGACTTTAGCCGGATTCGGCACCGTGTCGCGTTCGCGACAGCGCTTACGTAAAACACCTAGCGCGAAAGCGCGATCCCGTCGTTGCACAGCCGTGCGGCCTACGCTCGCTTCGGCTTCCACGTACGCGACTGCACGGGCATGCCGGCCGAGCAATCTCCGTAGACTTCGGCGATCGATCACGCACAGAGACAGGGTCTCGACGTCTCGAGGCTGTCCGAGGGATGACGCATGTCCGACGCCACGCACCCGCCCGTCACGGCCGTCTGGCCTGGCAAGTCATTTCCACGCGGCGCAACGTGGGACGGCGAGGGTGTGAACTTCGCGCTGTTTTCCGAGCACGCGGAGCGCGTCGAGCTGTGCATCTTCGATCCGGCGGGCCGGCGCGAACTGCAGCGCGTGCCGCTGCGCGAGCGCACGCACGACGTATGGCACGGCTATCTGCCCGAGGCGCGCCCGGGGATGCTGTACGGCTATCGCGTGCACGGACCGTATCGGCCGACCGACGGCCACCGCTTC
>JBKBSH010000471.1:1603-1929 GCA_046291795.1 Burkholderiaceae bacterium
CAATCCGCACAAGCTGCTGGTCGACCCGTACGCGCGCAATCTCGTCGGCGCGCTGCGCTGGAGCGACGCGCTGTACGGCTACACCGTCGGCCACAAGAAGGAGGATCTGTCGTTCGACCGGCGCGACAGCGCGCACGGCATGCCCAAATGCCAGGTCATCGACAACGCGTTCACCTGGGGCGACGACCGGCCGCCGGCGATCGCGTGGAACGACATGGTGATCTACGAGCTGCACGTGCGCGGCTTCACGATGCGCCACCCGCAGGTGCCGCCTGCACTGCGCGGCACGTACGCGGGGCTGGCGAGCGCGCCGGTGGTCGAGTACC
>JBKBSH010000472.1:0-1928 GCA_046291795.1 Burkholderiaceae bacterium
AACGTCGCGACCGGCGGTTCGGTCACGATCAACGGCACGGGGCTCAGCGAAGTCAGCGCCGTCACCGTGGGCGCGAGCGCCGCGACGATCGTCGCCCGCAGCGACACGCAGCTCGCTTTCTCGGTTCCCGCCGGAGTCAACTGCGGACCGATCACGCTGCTATCGCAGAGCCAGCCGTCGGTGCCGGCGGGTTCGGTCGTCGTCGGCGCCGGCTGCACGGTGCGCAGCGCAGGGGTCGAGTTCGCACAGGTCTACTCGCAGAGCGCAGGCGCGGACTATCAGCGGCTCGTTCCGGGCAAGGAGACCTGGGTGCGCGCTTACGTGGTCGCCGAGGCGGCCGGAACCGCCGCGCCGGTCGTGCGGCTGACCGGTTTCAGCGGCACCGTTGCGCTCGGCACGATCGCGATGAACGGGCCGGCGACCTTGCCGCAGCTCGCCGCAGGCGCCGCGGTGCCCGACTCGATGCGCTACGACGAAGCGCTGACGTTCAACGCGAGCCTGCCTGCGACGTGGGTCGGCGCCGGGCTGCGCGTGCGCGTCGAGATCGATCCCGACCGCCGCTACGGCGATCCGATCGTGGTCGACGCCGCGCCGAACGTCGGCTCCGCCACGCGCATCGATCTCGTGCTGGTGCCGCTCGTCTCCGGCGGCAACGTGCCGCAACTGCCCGCCGCCGCCGCGGTCGCCGACGAGATCGTGCGGCGGCTTCCGATCGCGCGCGAGAACGTCGGCGTGGCGGTCCGTGCGCCGTACACGCTGACCACGGTGACCGACGGAGTCGACACGAGCAGCGACTGGTCGAGCGCGCTCGGCGAGCTCGAGACGCTCCGCCGCAACGAAGCGCGGACGAAGCATTACTACGGCTTCGTGCGACCGATGGTGTCGGCCGGAACGGCGGGCATCGGCTACGTGAACCGCGTCGGATCGACCTCGCCGAATCTGTCGGCGATCGGCTGGGACGCGAGTCGCACGTCGTGGCGCCGCACCTTCTCGCACGAGCTGGGCCACAACTTCGGCCGCGAGCACGCGCCCTGCGGCGGCCCGGCCAACCCCGACCCGTACTACCCGTATCCGAACGGCGCGCTGAACGGCACACCGCTGTTCGACTCGTTGCTCGACGACATCGTCGCGCCGGCCGGCATGTCGGACATCATGGGTTACTGCAGCGGCGCATGGTTCTCCGACTACAACTTCCGCGAAGTGCAGCGCTTCGTCGAGGCGCAACCGCAGCCCGTGCCGTCCATCCAGAGCGCGGAACGGGTATCGGAAGTGCTGGTCGTCTCCGGCTCGATCGGACTCGACGGCGTGCGCTTCAACCCGGTGCAGCGGCAGCGCGGTGCGGCGCCGATCGGTGAAGCGGGCGAATACACGCTGCGGCTCGTCACCGCCGCAGGCGCGGCGATCGAAGTGCCTTTCGATGCCGTGCGCGTCGACCACGCGCTGCCGGCCGAGCGGCACTTCTTCGTCAAGCTGCCCGATCCGGGCGAGCTTGCCGAGGTCGCCGTGCTGCGCGGCGCGGACGTGCTGCCGCAAGCCGGCGCGGGCGCCGTGCGCGCCCAAGGGCAGCGCGCACCGGCGCCGCCGGCGTCGGCCCGGGTCGACTGGAGCGAGGACGCCGGCGCGCTCGTGCTGGCCTGGAACGCAGCGGCGCACCGCTATCTGAGCGTCACGCACGTCGCCGAAAGCGGCGAACGGCGCGTGCTCGCCGTGCTGCTCGCCGGCGGCAACGCCCGAATCGACGTCGCGGATCTTGCGCGCGGCGGCGAGTTCGAGTTCGGGCTGTCCGACGGACTGAACACGCGCCTCGTGGTCGTGCCGCGCTGACGCGCGCGCACCGTCACCGTCTCCGGAGCAAGCGCATCGACCGTTCAACGCGGCTCGTGCACGGCGGCCGGCTGGCCGAAATAGACCGTCCGGTGCGGGAACGG
>JBKBSH010000473.1:0-1928 GCA_046291795.1 Burkholderiaceae bacterium
CGAGCGCTTTACCAAGCTCGGCGAACAATCCGACGACGACCTGCTCCACGAGTACCGGCTGCTGCAGCCGTTCCAGGTATTCGGGCGGCCGCTGCTCGGCGTCAGCAATTCGCTCGGCATGTTGCCTGCGCTGACGGCGCTGTTCGACGATCGGCTCGGGCCACTGCGGCGGGTCTACGAGCGCGCCGGTTTCCGCTTTGAATGCAAGAAGGTCGCCGAGCTTGACGGCGAGTCGTGCGAAGCCAGGCGCGATGTGCCGGCCGACGCTGCGCCGCCGGGTGCGCCGCCGCTGATGTACCAGGTCCTCCTCATCGAGTCGCCCAAACTGCTGAAGTACGGGCGCACCCTGGTGGCGTGCACCGTGCTGCCGCGCGAGGGCGATCCGTTTCGCTGACGGGGCGACAGCCGCACTGCCGGCCTGCGCCGGGGCAGCAGGGCCGCGCGGTGCGCACCGCGCATCCGTGCGCAGCACGACGCATCGGAGGCCGCACAAACGACGGCCGCCGATGCGCTGTCGTGGCCGCCGCTCGAGCGCTCCGCCGGCGCGCTCGGCTATGACGGCTTTGGCGCATTGCTGTCGCAGCGCCGAAACCCGCAGGGCGTTGATGCGGCTGGTCCGTGTGCCCATCCACAGCGAGCGGGTGCGGTGCAACGCCTGCAGTGCCTGCTGCTCGACGCTTTTCACGCGCACCGGTACGATGTCGCTGGCGCGGCAGGCTTCGAGCAGTGCCGCGGCGTCGGCCGCATCGGTCTTGTGGCGCTTGACGTAGGCGCGCACATACCTGGCCGGCAGCAGCGTCGGCGCTATGCCCTGTGCCTCGAACCCGCGGCCGCAGTGATGCGCCGAGCCGCAGGCTTCCATGACCACCTGGCCGACGACGCGGTTGGCGAACCAGCGCTCGAACTGCGCCCGGCTCAGGCGGGCACGCTCGACGACGCGCCAGTCGCGATCGGCGACCGCAACCTCGAACACGTTCTTGGCCAGATCGATGCCCACCACGGGCAGCGCAGCAGTAGCATTCATCTCGGACTCCCGCTCGGTTGCGCTGTCGCCCACACTCCATGAGGACAGCTGGCACGATGATGCCGGTACAAAATCGGAGGGAGTCCATCCCATCACTCAAGGCGACGGCGGTGCGGGCGATGCTGTACTGGCTGGGCGTCAAGCCGTCGTGCTCGCGCCCGCGCGTGAGCGCCGACAACCCCTACGTGGAGCGTCTGTTCCGCACCGCGAAGTACCGGCCGGAGTCCCCGTCCAAGGCCTTTGCGGACCTCGACGAGGCCCGTGCCCGGGCATCGCACTTCGTGCGCTGGTACAACCACGAGCAGCGTCACAGCGGCATCCGCTAAGTCAGCCCCACGCAACGTCACGCGGGCGGCGGCAAGGCGATCCTCGCGGCGCGCCACGCGCTGTACCAGCAGGCTCGTGAGCGCCACCCGCGCCGCGGGTCGGGCGCACGCGCAGCTGGACGCGCATCGCTGCTGTGACTCTGAAACCTGAACGCGACGCCGTCGTCAAGGCGCACTCGGGGTACGTCCATACGCAGCCACTGGCCGCATGAACGAGGCGACAACTACCTTGACGCGCGCCGTCGGGTCAGGATCTCCTTCCGGGCGGCAAGTCAGGTTCGTCGGGCCGCTCAATGGTGGGCGGAGAATCGGCCGAGCGCGAGGAGTTGAGGGTTTTCGCGTTCTGGCATGCAAGCAGGGAGCATCCGCCCGTGCTGTGACCATGCCTGCGGTCGAGCAGCCGGCGAAGTCCGGCTCGCGCGCGTTCTTGGCGGCCGATTCTCAAGCCCGTCAGCCCGGCGATGCGGTGCGCGTGAAATCGCGTACCGCTCGCTCCGCCAACGCCAGATACTCCTTCGCGCGCTGCGGCCACTTGTGCGGCTCGCGCGGCTCGGGTTCCGTCAGGTGCGCGAGCGCGA
>JBKBSH010000046.1:0-347 GCA_046291795.1 Burkholderiaceae bacterium
GACGCGATGCGCGCGCGAATCGCCGAGTGCCTTGGCATCGAAACGGCCGCCGTCAGCGTCAAGGGCAAGACGACCGAGCGGCTCGGTTTCACGGGCCGCGGCGAAGGCATCGCGGCGTTCGCGGTGGCGTTGCTCGTCGAGGGCGGACGATGAAGCGTTATGCGGAGCTGCTCGCCGACGCGGCCACGCGCGTGCGCGAGATCATGCCTTGGGATCTGCGCGATCGGCTCGCGTCCGGACGCGACCTGATCGTGCTGGACGTGCGCGAACCCGCGGAGTTCGAGGCCGCGCACATCGCCGGGTCGATCAACGTTCCGCGCGGCGGGCTCGGGCAAGCCTGCGGATGG
>JBKBSH010000046.1:357-10145 GCA_046291795.1 Burkholderiaceae bacterium
CCTCGGGGCCCCCCCCCCCGCGGGCCGCCGCGGGGGGGCCCGCCCCCCCACGCCCGATCGTCGTGGTCTGCCGTTCGGGACACCGGTCGGTGCTGGCCGCGGACGTGCTGCAGACGCTGGGCTTTGCCGATGTCGTGTCGCTGAAGACGGGGGTGCGCGGGTGGAACGACTTCGAGCAGCCGCTGGTGAACGCGGCGGGCGTGACGCTCGATGCGGACACCGCCGAGCGCCTGCTGGCCGCACGTGTTCGTCCCGATCAGCGGCGACCCGTGCAGGCGCGCGGTGCCGCACCGACGGGACCGGCGCAACCGGCCGGCGGCGCGGCGCCGAAGCAGGCGTGAAGTCCGCGGACGGGCGGAAGGCTCAGCCGAGCGGCAGCCGAAGCTGCGCGCGCAGACCGCGCGGCGGGTTCGGTTCGAGTGCGAGCGCACCGCCGTGCAGGCGCGCGACGCGGTCGACGATCGCCAGTCCGAGGCCCGCGCCGGTGTGACCCGAGCGGGCGGTCTCGCCGCGCTCGAACGGGCGCACGAGCCGTTCGACCGCGTCGGGCTCGATCCCGGGCCCCCGGTCGGCGACCGCGATCACCGCGTGGCGGCCGTCGACGCTCAATTCGACGCTCAGCTCGAGCGTCCGCGTTTCCGGATCGCGTCCGTAGCGCACCGCATTGCCGACCAGGTTCTCGATCGCGCGCGCCAACTCGGTCCGGTAACCCGCGATGTGGACGCCGGGGGCGATGCGCCGCTCGATGCGTACGTCGTCGCGTTCGTCGAGCCGCGCGTGCGAAACGACGTCCGCGACGAGCGCCGACAGATCGATGTCCTCGCGCGCCTGCTGCGGCGCCGGCCTGGCGTAGTCGAGGAACTGGCCGACGATCGCGTCGATCTGCTCGATGTCGTCGATCATCGCGGCGCGCGCCGATTCGGGCAGCTCGTT
This sequence comes from Burkholderiaceae bacterium, assembly GCA_046291795.1. Lineage (GTDB taxonomy): Bacteria > Pseudomonadota > Gammaproteobacteria > Burkholderiales > Burkholderiaceae_F > DSNY01. The sequence continues at coordinate 1,291 of JBKBSH010000046.1, forward strand.
CAGCTCCAGTTCCAGGCGCAGCCGCGCGAGCGGAGTCCGCAGATCGTGCGAGATGCCGGCGAGCAGCACGGCGCGGTCCTGCTCCAGCTTGGCCAGATCGGCGACCATCCGGTTGAAACTCGCGTTGACGGTGCGGATCTCGGCCGGCCCGGCGTCGGGCAGCGGCGCCGGCCTTCGGCCCGCACCCAGTTCGCGTGCGGCCACCGAAAGGCGCTTCAACGGGCGGTTGACCACGCCGGTGATCGCGATCGCGGCGAGCATCGACAGCAGCATCGACGCGAGCGCCCAGCGCACCCATTGCGTGCCGGCGTCGCGCGCGAGCGGGTCGCGTTCGATGAACACCCAGTAGCGGTCGCCGTCGATCTCGAAACTGACCCAGATGCCGGCGATGCCGTTGACCTCGGCGGCGATTCGCGTGTCCGGACCGAGCCGTTCGACCACCTGTTTCGACACGAGCCCGATCAGCGGAATGTCCGCAAACGGCTTGACCTGATCGGTCGGCTCGAGCGGCACGACGCGAATGCCTTCGTCGTCGGCCAGGTCGGAAAGCAGAAAGCGGCGCGTGGCCGGGTCCGAGTACAACAGCGCGCTGCGCGTGAGGTTGACGATGGAGACGACCTGTTGGGCGATCTGCTGCGCGCGCGGCTCGCGCTCGAACACGCGGAAGCTTTGCACCCACGCGGCGAGGCTCGCCGCGATCAGCAGCAGGATCAGCAGGAAGGTTCGCCAGAACAGAGTGGGTGAGCGCAGCTTCACGCGGGGGCCTTCGGCGGGGGATGCGAAACGCTCTTTCGCTTCGCCGTGCAACAAGGGATGCGGAACCGTGACCCGCCAGCCCCGGTCTTTTCCACGAAACGCGGCCGCGCGCGCGGCGCGCGGGGGGTTCTCACGGCCGCGGCCGACTGCCGCCGTACCGAAGAACTACGTCTGCCCATCCGGCACGAACACGTAGCCCAGTCCCCACACGGTCTGGATGTATTTCGGTTTGCTCGGGTCGGGTTCGATCATCTTGCGCAGACGCGAAATCTGCACGTCGAGCGAGCGGTCGAACGCCTCGTATTCCCGTCCGCGCGCCATCTCCATCAGCTTTTCGCGCGACAGCGGCACGCGGGGGTAGCGCGCGAAGACCTTCAGCACCGCGAATTCGCCGGTGGTCAATGGCACTTGCTCGCCGTGCCTGGTCAGCGTGCGCGTCGACAGATCGAGGACGAAGTCGCCGAAGGCCACGGTCTTGGGCTCCTGCGACGGCGCGCCGGGGACCTCGTCCGGCGCCTTGCGGCGCAGGACCGCGTTGATCCGCGCGAGCAGTTCGCGCGGGTTGAAGGGCTTCGGCAAGTAGTCGTCCGCGCCCATCTCGAGCCCGACGATGCGGTCGACGTCCTCGCCCTTGGCGGTCAACATCAAGATCGGCGTCGGATCGTTGGCGCCGCGCAGCCGCCGCAGTACCGACAGGCCGTCTTCGCCGGGCATCATCAGGTCGAGGATCAGCACGTCGAAGCGCTCGCGCAGCCACAGCTTGTTCATCGCCTGCGCGTTCTCCGCCGTGTAGACGGTGAAGCCGTTGTCGCCGAGGTAGCGGCGCAGCAGTTCGCGCAGCCGCGGATCGTCGTCGACGACGAGCACTTTCGGGGGGCCGTGGCGGGTCATGTTCGGTCGTTATGGCAGCGAAGTCGGCGCGGATCGTAGGCAGCGGAATTCGGCGGATGCGGCGGCAGAACAAAGTGTTACAGAATTTACCCGCACCGCCGCACCTTTTCGGCGATGCTCGCCGCCGCGTGCGCGTTGGACACCTACCATTTCGATCGAAATACCACGGTACGACATGACCGCGCCCCGCATCCTGCGATTCGCCGCCGCCGCACTGCTCGCAGCAGCGGGCATCGCGTCGGCGCAGCCGGCGCGGCCCGACGATGCGCCCGACGCGCGCATGACGCCGGAGCAGAGGCGGGAGCTATGGCAGCGCATGACACCCGAGCACCGAGAGCAGTGGCGGCGCGGCCGTTCGCCCGAGGAACGGCGCGAGCTGTGGATGCGAATGACGCCCGAGCAGCGCGACGCGATGCGCGAGCGCTGGATCGAAGAGCGCCGGCGTCGCATGGACGAGGGGCGAGGACCGCGCATGGGCGAGGGACCGCCGCACCGGCTGACGCCCGAGGAGCGGCAGCGGCTGCGCGACCAGATCCGAGAGGCCAACCGCGAGTGGCGCGGCAAGGGCATGCACGGTCCGCGCGGCCCGCGCGGTGAACGCTGAGCACGCCATGCGCCGGACGGTGTTTGCCATCGTACTGTCGCTGTTGGCCGCGGGCGCATCCGCACAGCAGCTCGGAACCGAAGGCGCGAAGCGGCTGCTGACGCGAACCGGCTTCGCGCCGACCGCGCAGGAGATCGCGCGTTACGCGCCGCTGACGCAGCGGGATGCCGTCGAACGGTTGCTCGCTGAAGCGCGCACGGACGCGCTCACCGCGCCGCCCGACTGGATCGACGAGCCGATCGTCGCGCCGCGCACGCTGCGCGCGATGAGCGAGGACGAGCGCAAGGTCGAGCGCCAGCGCGCGATCCGCCAGGGGCTCGAGTTGCGCGGCTGGTGGCTGCGCGAGATGGTCGCCACGCCGTCACCGCTGACCGAGCGGATGACGCTGTTCTGGCACAACCACTTCGTTTCCGCGCAGCCGAAGGTCCGCTGGGCGCAACTGATGTACCGGCAGAACGTGCTGCTGCGCGAACATGCGCTCGGCAACCTCGGTACGCTGCTGCACGCGGTCGCGAAAGATCCGGCGATGCTGGTCTACCTCGACGGCGCGACGAGCCGGCGTGGCGCGCCGAACGAGAACTTCGCGCGCGAGGTGATGGAGCTGTTCACGCTCGGCGAAGGAAACTACACCGAGCGCGACGTCAAGGAGGCGGCGCGCGCCTTCACCGGTTGGAGCATCGACCCGGACCAGGGGACGTTCGTCTTTCGGCGCGGGCTGCACGATGACGGCGAAAAGACCATTCTCGGTCGCACCGGCCGCTTCGATGGCGATGCAGTGCTCGACATTCTGCTCGAGCAACCCGCGACCGCGCGTTTCATCGTCGCCAAGCTGTGGCGAGAATTCGTTTCCCCGCAGCCCGACCCGGTACGCCTGGACGCGATCGCCGAGCGCTTCCGCGCCAGCGGCTACGAGATCCGGGTGGCGCTGCGCGAGTTGCTGCTGCAACCGGAGGTGGTGTCGGCCGCCGCCGAGGGCGCGCTCGTCAAGTCGCCGGTCGAGCTGCTCGTCGGTTTCATCCGCCAATCGGGCGCGGAACTGGCGCAACCGGTCGGCGCCGCGCTCGCCATCGCCGCGATGGGGCAGAACCTCTTCGCACCGCCGAACGTGCGCGGCTGGCCCGGTGGCGAAGTCTGGATCAATACGCAGACGCTGCTCGCGCGCAAGCAGTTCCTCGACCGCGCGCTGGCGCGCGCAACGCCGATGCCGGGAGGGATGAGGCCGACCACGGCCGGTGACGCGGCCGGCGAGGTGGGGCAGGACACCGACCCGATGCGGCGCGCCGCGCTGGTGCAGGCGCTTGCGGTACGGGTCGATGCCGGGGCGTGGCTGCGATCGATCGCGGCGGTGACGCCCGAACGGCCGATCGACGTCGAGACGGGGGACAAGCTCGCCAAGGCGCTGCTCGTCGTGCCGCCGGTCGCGCCGCCGCAACCGGCCACACTCGCGCTCGACGCGTTGCGCGCCGTCGTGCTCGATCCTGCCTATCAGCTCAAATGAATGAGTCTTCGATGACCGCGCGCAGACGTTTTCTGAAGGCCGGCGGTGCCGCGCTGACGCTGATGACGTTCAGCGGCTGGGCGCGTGCCGCCACCGAAGGTGTACCGAGACTGCTCGTGCTGCTCGAACTGCGCGGCGGCAACGACGGGCTGAACACGGTCGCGCCGATCGAAGACAGTCGCTACCACGATCTGCGACCACGGCTCGCGCTGCAAGGCGATGGCGTCGTCGCGCTCGGCGAAGGCGCGGCGCTGCACCCGGCGCTGGCGGCGTTGGCAGCGTTGTGGGACGCGCGCGAGATGACCGTGATCCGCGGCGTCGGCTATCCGCGACCCAACCTGTCGCACTTCCGCTCGATCGAAATCTGGGACACCGCCGCCGACAGCGCGCAATACCTGCACGAAGGATGGCTCACCCGCGCGATCGCGACGGCGCCCGTGTTCCGCACCGCCGGAGCCGATGGTGTGGTGATCGGCGCGACCGATCTCGGTCCGCTCGGCGGCGGCGCGCGCGCGATCGCGTTGGCGGATCCGGCGCGTTTCGCGCGCCCGGCGCGACTCGCAGCGCCGGCGCCGTCGCAGGCGCGCGGCGCGCGCGCGCAGCTGTTGCGCGTGGAAAGCGCCATCGCGCGCGCGGCCGCCGAACTGCGCCCCGACACGAGCTTTGCGACCGAGTTTCCGCGCGGGCCATTCGGACTCGCGATACGGCATGCGGCCGAGGTGCTCGCTACGCGCCGCGTGCCGGTCGTGCGCATCACGCTGGCCGGCTTCGACACGCATCGGAATCAGGCCGACGTGCATGCCGAACTGCTGCGCCAACTGGCCGAGGGCGTCGTTGCACTGCGCGCCGCACTCGTCGAGGCGGACCTGTGGCGCGACACGTTGGCGCTGACGTATTCGGAGTTCGGCCGCCGTCCGCGCGAAAACGCCAGCGGCGGCACCGACCACGGCACGGCGAGCGTGATGTTCGCCTTCGGCCCGCGCGTCGCCGGCGGCTTCGTCGGCGAGGCGCCGTCGCTTGCCCGGCTCGACGCCGATGGCAACCTGCTGCACACGACCGACTTCCGCGCCGTCTATGCCACGGTGCTCGAGCGCTGGTGGAATCTGGACAGCGAGCGCGTGCTTGGCGCACGTTTCGCGCCGCTACCGTTGCTGCGCGCGTAGGGCGGCCGGCTAGAATCGGATCGCGCCGGCGCGCCGCACGCGCGCCGCGCCCGTCCGTGACGAACGCGCCGACCCTCCTCGCCTTCGATACAGCGACCGACGTCTGTTCGGTCGCGCTTGCCACTGGCGGCGAAATCGTCGAGTCGAACGAGACGGTCGGCCACGCCCACTCCGAGCGTCTGTTGCCCATGATCGATGCGCTGCTTGCGCGACGCGGCTTGCGGCTCGCCGATTGCGACGCGATCTGCTTCGGCGCCGGACCGGGGTCGTTCACCGGGCTTCGCATCGCTTGCAGCGTCGCGCAAGGGCTGGCCTGGGGCGCGGTCAAGCGCGTGATTCCCGTCGGCAACCTGGCGGCGCTGGCGCATCGGGCCTTCGAGGCCAGGCCCGCGGCGCGGCGCGTGGTCGCGGCCGTCGACGCGCGGATGCGAGAGGCGTACTGGGCGGTGTACGAGCGGCGCGACGGCGCGTGCGTCGAGTTGGCGCGGCCCGCGCTCGGCTCGGCGAGCGATCTCGGCGCGCTCTTCGAGCGGTGGTCGCCCGACGTGGTCGCGGGCAACGCGCTGCTGGCGTTTGCCGAACCGGCGAAGTACGCAGCGCGCTGGGAGCGGCTGGGCGAGTTGCGGGCGGACGCCACCGCGATCGCCGCGCTCGCGCTCGACGCCTGGCGCGCCGGGCTGACGGTCGCGCCACACGAGGCGGTGCCGCTGTACGTTCGCGATCGCGTCGCCATGACGGTCGACGAACGGCGCGCTGCGCAGGCGACATGAGCGCGGTCGTTCGTCCGGCCGAAGAGCGCTTCGAGCCGATGCGCATGGAGGATCTCGACGAGGTCGTCGCGACCGAACGCGAGATCTATCCGTTTCCGTGGACGCGCGGCAACTTTCAGGATGCGCTCGCCGCCGGCTACAGCGCCTGGGTCCTGCGCGACGCGAGCGGCGAGCTGATCGCGTATGCCGTGGTGATGATCGCGCTCGACGAGGCGCACCTGCTCAATCTCAGCGTGGCGCGGCCGTACCAGCGCTACGGGTTCGGTTGGCGCATGCTCGACTGGATGGCGCAATGCGCGCGCGATCACGGCGCGCGAACGATGCTGCTGGAGGTCCGGCCGAGCAATCTGCCGGCCCAGCGGCTGTACGCGCGCTACGGCTTCGAGCGGATCGGCGTCAGACGCGGGTACTACCCTTCGCACACCGGACGCGAGGACGCGCTGGTGATGCGTATCGCGTTGTGAGCCCGATGAGCCTCGATCCGCGCCGCGCCCGGCTCTGGCATGCGATGGAACTCGGTCCGCTGTGGACCGTGCGCGACTCGCGCGTCGTCGCCGACCGACCCGGCTGCGTGGCGTCGATGCCGGACCCAGCGGGTATCGACCTCAGTATCAGAGCCGACACGCAGCATGTGGACGGCGGCGCATCCGGCATTCCGCCTGCGCTGCCGATCGACCTGCCGGCGGGCTTGCGGGTACGGCTGCAGCCTGCGTGCGATTCGCGCGCGGCAGCGATCGCGCACATGGACTGGAGCGGACTGCAGCGGTCGGTCGCGGGCTGCACCGCGTGCGCGTTGAGCAAGGCCCGTACGCAGACCGTGTTCGGCGTCGGCCACCGCGCGGCGCGCTGGATGATCGTCGGCGAAGCGCCGGGCGCCGAGGAGGATGCGCGCGGCGAGCCCTTCGTCGGCCAGGCGGGCAAGCTGCTCGACAACATGCTCGCGTCGATCGGCCTGTCGCGGCAGGGCGAGACCGATTCGAGCGTCTATATCGCCAACGTGTTGAAGTGCAGGCCGCCCGGCAATCGAAACCCGGAGCCTGCCGAGGCGGCCGCGTGCGAACCCTACCTGCGGCGCCAGATCGCGCTCGTCAGGCCGGCGCTGGTCGTCGTGATGGGGCGGGTGGCGGCGCAATCGCTTCTGGCGACCGATGCGACGATCGCCAGCCTGCGCGGCCGCGTCCACACGGTGGTCATCGACGACCTGGCGGTTCCCTTGGTCGTGACCTACCACCCCGCGTACCTGCTGCGCAACCTCGCCGACAAGGCCAAATCGTGGGCCGACCTGTGCTTCGCGCGCGAGGTGTATGCACGATCGGCGCAGCCCGGCTGACGCGTGCTTGGCGCGCTCACGCGCGCCGCGGCTGGCCGATCAGTGATTCGGAGTCGAACTGGCGCTGGTTGTAGCGGTGGCGCAGGATGACCGCGAACATCGTGCCGGCGACGAACAGCCCGAACAGCACGATGATGGTCGTGATCGCGAGGTTCGCCCAGATCAGGGCCGCGTAGACCGAAAGCATCACGAGGATGCTCAGGTTCTCGTTGAAGTTCTGGACCGCGATCGAGTGCCCGGCCGACAGCAGTACGTAGCCGCGGTGCTGCAGCAGCGCGTTCATCGGAACGACGAAGTAGCCGGCCAGAGCGCCGACGACGATCATCAGCGCCGACGCGAGCAGCGCCGCCCACGAGATCTTCATCGCGCCCAGCACCAGTCCGCCCGCGGGCAGCGCACCGAAATCGACGAAGGCCATCGCCGCGACGAGCAGCCCCATCGCCACCCCGACCGGCAGCACCGACAGCGAGCGCTTCAGCGAAACCCGCGCGGCCGCCCACACCGAGCCGATCGCGATACCGATGGCGACCACGGCCTGCATGATCGCGCCCTGCGACAGCGTCATGCCGAGTACCTGCTCGCACCACTTCAGGATGATGAACTGCAACGTGGCGCCGGCGCCCCAGAACAGGGTGGTCACCGCCAGCGAGATCTGGCCCAGCTTGTCGCGCCACAGCGTTCCGACGCAATGGCCGAAGTCGGCGATCAGCCGCAGCACGGCGCGCTCCTGCCGCGGATAGCGCGCACCGGTATCGGGAATCCACAGGTTGATCGCCGCGGCGGCCGCGTAGACACCGGCGATCACCGCGATCGCCGCTTCGGCGGGGTGGTCGACGCCCGTGTCGATGAGCGGCACATCGATCGCGAGCAGGACGTCGGCGACCTTCGGCGAAACCAGCACGCCGCCGACGACGAACCCAAGGATGATCGACGCGACGGTGAGTCCTTCGATCCAGCCGTTGGCGATGACCAGTTTCTCGGGCGGCAGCAGTTCGGTCAGGATGCCGTACTTGGCCGGAGAGTAGGCTGCGGCGCCGAGACCGACCACCGCGTAGGCGAGCAGCGGATGGGTACCGAAGAACATCAGCAGGCAGCCGCCGATCTTGACCGTGTTCGTGATGAACATCACGCGGCCCTTCGGCATCGAGTCCGCGAAGGCGCCGACGAAAGCCGCGAGCCCGACATACGAGACGAAAAAGAACAGCTTCAGCATCGGCGTCATCCACTCGGGCGCGTGGATCTCGCGCAGCAGCGCGATCGCGGCGATCAGCAGCGCATTGTCGGCCAGCGATGAGAAGAACTGCGCGGCCATGATCGTGTAGAAGCCGCGGTTCATCGCTGGTCGTCGGCGGGCATCGGTGCGCTGGGCGCGGTCGTCGAGGCCGCGTCTTATAGCATGCGCGCTGCGCGACAGCCGCGCGGTGACGCACGGATGCTGCGGTTATCCTTTCCGCCGCACGCGTCCCCGCGCACCGATGCCCCGACCGATCCGCGCAACGATCGACCTCGCCGCGATGCGGCACAACCTCGCTCAGGCGCGCGCCCGTGCCGGTCGCCGCAAGGTGTGGGCCGTCGTCAAGGCGAATGCCTACGGACACGGGATCGAACGCGCGGTCCGCGCGTTCACCGAAGCCGACGGGCTCGGCCTGCTGGACCTGGCCGAGGCGCAGCGCGCGCGCGACGCCGGCTGGCACAAGCCGATCCTGCTGCTCGGTGTCGATGCTATTCGAAGTCCTTCCACTTTCGCCGGCGATGATTGATGGGTCGCTGGCGGCCAACGACGTCGCCTTCGAAAGACCAACTTGAGGTATAGTAAAGCAGGCAGAGTTGACACTGCACGAGA
>JBKBSH010000474.1:0-1917 GCA_046291795.1 Burkholderiaceae bacterium
GGCGGTTTCGACACGCACAGCAATCACGACGCGCGAATGGCCAACGCGCTGCCGCGACTGACGGATCTCGTCGACTACATCTGGCAGAAGTCGGCCGCACTCGGAATCGCCGACCGGATTCTGGTTCGCATCTACTCCGAGTTCGGCCGCACGCCGCTGAACAACAGCAACGGCAAGGATCACTGGTCGGTCGGCTCGCAGGTCCTGATGGAGGCCGCGCCCGCCTGGGGCAACCGCGTGTTCGGCGCGAGCGGCCCGCGACACCAGGCGCTGCGGATCAACCCGGCCACAGGCGCGGTCGATCCGACCAGCGGCGTCATCATCACGCCGCGTCACATCCACGCGGCGCTGCGCACCTACCTGGGGATCAATACCACGGACCCGCGCTTCAACCTGCGCGTCGCCGCCAACGAAGTACCCGCTCTGTTCGATCCGAACGCGCGCACCGGATATCCGACGCCCTGATCGGCGACGGCGCGACCGGCGGGCGCGGCCCATCCCGCGCCCGCCCTCTGCCGTCCTCGCTCAGCGGGTCGCGATCGGTTTGACTTCGCGCCGGTCGGCGCCGACGTACAGTTGGCGCGGGCGGCCGATCTTGTACTCCGGATCGGCGATCATCTCGTTCAACTGCGCGATCCAGCCGACGGTGCGCGCGAGCGCGAAGATCGCGGTGAACAGCGACACGGGAATGCCGATCGCCTTCTGGACGATGCCCGAGTAGTAATCGACGTTCGGGTACAGCTTGCGGCTGACGAAATAGTCGTCCTCCAGCGCGATCTGCTCGAGCTTCATCGCGAGCTTGAACAGCGGGTCGTCGTGCAGGCCCAGCTCGCCGAGCACCTCGTGGCAGGTCTCGCGCATCAGCTTGGCGCGCGGATCGTAGTTCTTGTAGACCCGGTGGCCGAAGCCCATCAGCCGCACGTTGCTGTTCTTGTCCTTGACCTTGGCGATGAACTCGCCGATCTTCTCGATGCCGCCCTGCGCCTGGATTTCGTACAGCATGTTCAGGCAGGCTTCGTTCGCGCCGCCGTGCGCCGGGCCCCACAGGCAGGCCACGCCCGCGGCGATCGCGGCGAACGGGTTGGTTCCGCTCGACGCGCACAGCCGCACGGTCGACGTCGACGCGTTCTGCTCGTGGTCGGCGTGCAGGATGAAGATGCGGTCGAGCGCCCGAACGAGCACGTCGTTGACGTGGTAGTCCTCGCACGGGGTCGCGAACATCATTCGCATGAAGTTGGCCGCGTACGACAGGTTGTTCTGCGGGTACATGTACGGCTGACCGACCGAGTACTTGTACGCCATCGCAACCAGCGTCGGCATCTTGGCGATCAGCCGGATCGCCGAGACCTCGCGCTGCCACGGGTCGTGCAGGTTCATCGAGTCCGGGTAGAACGCCGACAGCGCACCGACCAGCCCCGTCAGCACCGCCATCGGATGCGCGTCGCGGCGGAAACCGCGCATGAAAAACTGCATCTGCTCGTGGACCATCGTGTGGCTGGTCACGCGCTTGACGAAGTCCGCCTTCTGCGCGACGGTGGGCAACTCGCCATACAGCAGCAGATGACAGGTCTCGAGATAATCGCACTTGGTCGCGAGCTGCTCGATCGGATAGCCGCGGTAAAGCAGCTCGCCCTTGTCGCCGTCGATGTAGGTGATCGACGAGTTGCACGAGGCCGTGGACAGGAACCCGGGGTCGTACGTGAACTTGCCGGTCTTGCCGTAGAGCTGGCGGATGTCGATCACGTCGGGACCGAGCGTGCCCTTGTAGATCGGCAGTTCCATCGGCGGCGTGCCGTCGGAGAAGGTCAGCGTCGCCTTTTCGGACGAAGGTTTGAGCGTCATCGGATCGGTCCTGTAGACGTGGTTTCTAGGCGGCGCGCATCCGCGCGAGCAGCGCGCGGACGTGATTGTCGTCCA
>JBKBSH010000475.1:0-1877 GCA_046291795.1 Burkholderiaceae bacterium
CCTACGGTCCGCGGCAGGCGGCGCTGGGCGCGGTCTGGCCGCGGCTGCATCGTCTTGCCCGACGCAGCGCGTGCGACTCAGCCATTGCCGGTCGCTGGCGAGCCGGCCGCTGCTGCGCGCGCTTTCGCACTCGGCGCGCGAAGCAAAGTCTCCGATACGCGCCGGCGCCGTGCACGCCTGCGCAACGCGTACCTGCTGGCACAGGTACGCGTTGTAGGCGCTCTGATCGATCCGCCACATGGCGGCCACGCTCGACGGCAGCGCCGAGAAAACGAGTGCGGCTGCCGCAGCGAGTTGCCGAGGCGGAAGCGTTGCAAACCGATAAAAGAACCCATCGGTCCGATGTGCAGTGCCCGACTCATGGGTTGCCGTGCCACCACGCATCGAGCGTACGGGCATCGACGGTCTGCACGGTCTCGACGTTGCCGTCCGGTCGCAAGACCAGGCGCTGCCCGCCGCGGACCTCGAGCGGTTCGCCTGGCGCTTGGCCCGCGCGCGCCTCGACGATGCCGGACAGCACGACGAGCGTCGTGCCTCCTTGCGCATCGGCGGTCACTGCGAATTCGGTGCCGCGCACGCCGAACACCGCCGCCGGAGTGCGCACCTGGAACTGCTTCGACCACTGTTTGACGAGCAGGTACAGCCGTCCGCGCGCCAGGTCGAGCCAGCTTCGATCCGGCGCGTCGTGCGCGGTGACCTCCGTTTCCCGATCGAGCAGCACGCGGCTGTCGCCTGCGGCAAGCACGAGCTCGGCCTGAGCGCCGCGGGCGGTGCGCAGGCGGGCGCCGTCTTGCACCGGCAGCGCGGAGGTCGGGTCGACCGCGCGCCAGCCACCATCGGGCGTGGCGGCCTCGAGTCTTCCGTAAGGTACCGTGATCGCGAAGCGAACCGGCTCGGCGGGTGATTGCGCGGCGAGCGCGTCGCGGCTCTGTGCAACGAGACGCGCCGCGGCATCGAGCTGGCGTTCGGCTTGCGCGAGTCGTTCGCGCGCTTCGCGTTCGCTTCGTTCCAGCGATTGCACGAAGGGTGTCAGGCCGCCGGTGGACGATGCAGCCTCGTCGGCCAGGACCGATCCGGCAAACAGTGCGCTCAAGCTCAACAAGGCGGCCGCGCAACGTGCGGCGAGCGGGATGCGTTGAGGACTCGTTCGCATCGTTCGTGAGGGGCGTTCGGCTTTTTTCTGCTACGCGCCGGACCTCGTGCGGGTTGATTGAGGTCAACGTCCCGGCCGGGCTGCCGCCGGACGCGCGATCCCGCATCGAACCGGCGGCAGGATCAGCGCTGGCCTGCGATGCCGGCGGCTGCGCGTTGCGCGAGCGCCAGATACTCCTTCGCGCGCTGCGGCCACTTGTGCGGCTCGCGCGGCTCGGGTTCCGTGAGGTGCGCGAGCGCGAGCCGGGCGCGCGGGCAGGCGCGCAGCGCCACCGTCTTGCCGGCCCGGCCGCCATCGACCGAGTACCGGTTGCGCTCGAAGTGCACCAGCGCGGTCGTCGTGACCCGGACCTCGCGCTCGGTAAAGCCGTCAAACGGCGGCGGCAGCGGCATCAGCGCACCGCGCTCTTCCGCCTCGAACACCTCCCATCGGCTCTGGCCGGCATGCTCCGGGTGCCTCAGCTGGCGTGCCACCTGCTCGCAACGACGCTGCAGCAACTCGTTCAGCTCGCGCAGGCTCGCCGCCCGCAGCCGCGGGGTGAAGATCCGTTTGCGCGCCAATCCGACCTGGTGCTCGACCTGTCCCTTCTCCCAGCCGGCCGCCGGGGTGCACGCCACCGGCTCGATCAGGTAGTGGCTGGTCATCCGCAGCAAGTGACGGTTGTACTGCCGCGACTTGCCGGCGAAGATCGTCTGCACCGCCGTCTTCATGTTGTCGTAGATGC
>JBKBSH010000476.1:0-1871 GCA_046291795.1 Burkholderiaceae bacterium
ATGCTCGAGACGCTCGAGAACGCGCTGGCGGCGATCGCCGAGGATCGGCGCGTGCGCTGCGTGGTGCTGACCGGCAGCGGGCCTGTCTTCTGCGCCGGCCACGATCTGAAGGAGATCACGGCGCACCGGACCGATCCCGATCGCGGGCGGGACTTCTTCGACCGCGCCATGACCAGCTGCGCGCGGGTCATGCAGGCGATCACCGCGCTGCCGCAGCCGGTGATCGCGGCGATCGAAGGGGTCTGCGTCGGCGGCGGGCTGGAGATCGCGCTCGCTTGCGACGTGCGGATCGCCGCCCAAGGCGCGCGCTTCGGCGCGCCTGTCGGGCGGCTCGGGTTCCCCTTTGCGCTGCCCGAACTGCGTCCGCTGCTCGAGCTGGTCGGCCCCGGCGTGGCGGCCGAGTTGCTGCTGACCGGCAGGCTCTACGATGCGCACGAGGCGCTCGCGAAGGGGCTCGTCCAGCGCGTGGTCGCTGCCGCCGGGCTCGCCGCGGCCGTCGAAGAGACGGTCGGCGGCGTGCTTGCGGGGTCGCCGCTCGCCGCGCGACTGAACAAGTCGCAGATTCGCCTGCTGCTCGCGCGCGGCATGCAGTACACGCAGCACGATCTGGATTCGAGCTTCGGCTTTTTCGGCTCGAACGACTACAGGGAAGGCGTGGGCGCGTTTCTCGACAAACGCCCGCCGCGCTTTACCGGAACATGAAGAACGAAAACCTCTACGCGTTGATCGAGTCGCGCCTGCCGCGCGACCTTTCCGCCCCGTGCATCGAAACCCACGACGGGCTCGTCTACTCGTGGCGCGACCTGCACTTCGCGTCGGCGCGGCTTGCGGGCTGGCTCGCGAGCCTCGACCTGCCGCGCGATCCGGACGGTTCGGCCGCGCGCATCGTCGTCCAGGTCGAGAAGTCGCCCGAAGCGCTGATGCTCTATCTGGCTGCGCTGCGCGCCGGCCTGATCTATGTGCCGCTGAACACGGCGTACCAGCGCGCGGAGCTCGAATACTTCCTGAACGACGCGCGGCCGGCCGTCGTCGTCTGCACGCCGTCGCGCGCGCCGGAGATCGAACCGCTCGCGCGCGCAGCCGGCGTGCGTCACGTGCTGACGCTGGGCGAACGGCGCGACGGCACGCTGCTTGCCGCGGCCGCGCCGTTTGCGGATTCCTTTGCCACCGTCGCGCGCGAGGTCGACGATCTGGCGGCGATCGTGTACACGTCGGGCACGACCGGCCGCAGCAAGGGTGCGATGCTCACGCACGGCAACCTGGTCTCCAACGCGCTCGTGCTCGACGAGTTCTGGGGGTTCAAGGAGGAGCGCGAAACCGGGGGACACGACGTGCTGCTGCACGCGCTGCCGCTGTTTCACGTGCACGGCCTGTTCGTCGCTTCGCATGCCGCGCTGCTCGCGGGCGCGACGATGCTCCTCCTGCCCAGGTTCGACGTGGGGCAGGTGCTCGAACGGCTGCCGCGCTCGACGGTGTTCATGGGTGTGCCGACGTACTACACGCGGCTGCTCGCCGATCCGAAGTTCGACCGCCACGTCTGCCGCAACATGCGACTTTTCATCTCGGGGTCGGCGCCGCTGCTCGCGGAGACTTTCAACGAATTCCGCAGGCGCACCGGCCACACGATCCTCGAGCGTTACGGGATGTCCGAGACGATCATGCTGGTGTCGAACCCGTACTTCGGCACGCCGCGCGACCGGCTGGCCGGCACCGTCGGCGTGCCGCTGCCGGGGGTGGAGGTGCGCGTGGTCAAGGCGGGTGACGAGCCTTGCGCAATCGGCGAGGTCGGCGACGTGCAGGTGCGGGGGCCGAACGTCTTCAAGGGCTACTGGTGTATGCCCGAAAAAACGCGCGAGGAATTCACCGCCGAC
>JBKBSH010000477.1:0-1870 GCA_046291795.1 Burkholderiaceae bacterium
GCGGTCGCCAGCGGATCCTGCTTGAAGAACAGCGCGAGTTGCCGGTACCAGTCGGGAAAGGCGGCGTGCAGCCGCGCAGGATCGACGAAGAAGGCTTCGCTGGACACGGCGAAGAACTCGCCTTCGTCCTGACCTGCGTACGGATCGAGCGGCAGATGCGCGTAGTAGCGGTCGGCGGCTTCGTCGTCCGGATCGAGGCCCGGCGGCAGCTCGAGTTCGATCAGTTCGAGTTCGGCGTTGAAACGCTCGAAGGCTTCCGCCAGCGTCGTCGTCCACGTCTGCGGATCGAGCTCGGGATGCGAGCCGCGCGTGAACGGCGGCACACCGTCGGCGTCGCCGTCGAGCATGTCGATCTTGTGCGTGAACTCATGGATCACCACGTTGTACGCGAGCCCCAGCTCGCCGTCGCGCCGCTGCGCATCGTCCCACGACAGCAGCAGCGGCCCGCCGCCCCAGGCTTCGCCGGCGATCGGCTCGACGAACTGGTGCACGACGCCGTCTTCGTCGGTCAGCTCGCGCGGAACGAGGAACTCGCCCGGGTACACGACGATGCTCGTCCAACCCCGATACCAGCCGAGGCCGAGGTTGAGGATCGGCAGGCACGCCTGCACGGCGATCGCGACCTGCATCGCCGCGGTCAGCTCGAGTCCGCCCGCGGCGGCCATTTCCTTTTCGGCAAGAAAGCGCTCGGCCAGCGCGCGCAAACGCGCGCGCTCCGCGGCATCGAGGCGGGCGACGAACGGCAGCGACGCGAGCGTGGCCTCCCACAGCGCGTCCGGAATCGCGACCGCGGACGACGCTCCGAGCCTGGCGAGCAGCGACTTGAACATCGCGGTCATTGTGCCGCAAGCGCTTCCTATAATGGCCTGCAATGACCCTATCGAGAGCGGCCGTGAGCCGGGCGAAACACGTCGAGCGGACGATCGAACCGTCGCTCGCTGCGCCGGTCGATCCGGGGCTGGCGCGCAGCGTGATCGTGCCGCTGTACGTCGACAAGCGGCTGCGCACCGGCGAGCCCTTCGTCGATCATGCCGACGGCATGGTCGCGATCGTGAGACCGCTGCGCGACGATCCCGATCTGCTCGCCGCCGCGTACCTGTTCGGCGCCTACGACGTGCTGCGCGATGCCGACGAGTGGCTGCGCGCGCGCTTCGGGTCGACGGTCGCGCAACTGGTCGCCGACCTGCGCCAGCTGATGCGGTTGTCGGAGCGCACGCGGCCGCGCAGCGGTGAGGCGGGTCCGGCGCAGACCGAAGCGCTGCGCAAGATGCTTCTGGCGATGTGCAACGACCTGCGCGTCGTGCTGCTGCGGCTGGCCTCGCGCCTGCAGACGCTGCGCTGGTGCGCCGCGACCAAATGCGCGGGCAGCGAGGCCCTGGCGCGCGAGACGCTCGAGCTGTACGCGCCGCTCGCCAACCGGCTCGGCATCTGGCAGCTCAAGTGGGAGCTCGAGGATCTTTCGTTCCGCTTCCTCGAACCGGAGACCTACAAACGAATCGCGCGCTGGCTCGAGGAAAAGCGGCTCGAGCGCGAGCGCTTCATCGAGCAGGCGAAGCGCGAGCTCAACGCACTGCTCGCGAAGGCCGGGATCGCGGCCGAAGTGAGCGGGCGGCCGAAGCACATCTACAGCATCTGGAACAAGATGCGCGGCAAGCAGCTCGCGTTCGAGGCGCTGTACGACGTGCGCGCGCTGCGCGTGATCGTCGATACGGTCGCGCAGTGCTACCAGGTGCTCGCGCTCGTGCACGCGCACTGGACGCCGGTCGGCGGCGAGTACGACGACTACATCGCGCGTCCGAAACCGAACGGCTACCAGTCGCTGCACACGGTCGTTCGCGACGCCGACGGACGCCCGATCGAGATCCAGATC
>JBKBSH010000478.1:0-1855 GCA_046291795.1 Burkholderiaceae bacterium
GGCTGCGAACTCTCGATCGTCGACTGGCTGCGCACCGTCGCGGCGTCGGCGGCCTGGTTCGGTTTGTACGTTTCGGCCATCTGCTCGACTTGCGAGAAGTCGACGTCGGCGGTGACCTGTGCGCGTACGTTGCCGCGACCGACGATCGGCTCGAGGATGTCCTCGATGCGCTTGATCGTGGCGGCCTCGATGTGCGCGACGTAGTCGAGCTGCGCCGCGTCGAGCGCGGTGCCGCTGCCGCCGCGCTCGGAGGCGAGCAAATTGCCGTGCTGGTCGACGACCGACACGTTCTTCGTCGCGAGTTCCGGCACGCTCGACGACACCAGATGCACGATTCCGGCGATCTGCTGGCGGTCGAGCGCCTTGCCCGGATGAAGCTGCAGCAGCACCGACGCCGTCGGCGGCTGCTTGTCGCGCAGAAACCCCGACTGCTTGGGCAGGGCAAGATGCACGCGCGCGCTCGCCACCGGTGCCAGCGTCTGGATCGAGCGCGCCAGTTCGCCTTCGAGCCCGCGCTGGTAGTTGACCTGCTCCTGGAACTGGGTGACGCCGAACTTCTGCGTCTCCATGATCTCGAAGCCGACGATCGAGCCTTTCGGCAGGCCCTGCGAAGCGAGCTTCAGCCGCGCTTCGTGCACGCGATCCGCGGGCACCATGATCGTTCCGCCGTCGGCGTTGCGGAACGGGATGTTCATCTGCGCGAGCTGCGCGATGATCGCGCCGCCGTCGCGGTCCGAAAGATTCGTGAAGAGCACCCGGTAATTGGGGGTCGCGCTCCACAGCCACACGCTCGCCACGATCGCTGCGAGAGCGGCCAGCCCCAGCGCCAGCATGCCCTTGGTGCGCGGCGACAGGCGCGCGACGCCGCCCGCCGCCTGCCCGCTGCCCGGTACCACTGCCGTGTTGTCCATCGCCTTCTTTGTGGTTGTACGGGGTCGCTCGTGGCGACCTCGCCGGCGATTATTCGGGCGACTTAAGGGCGCGTAACACCGGATAAGGCCGCGAAATCGGCGATCCTTCGACGTCCCCGTCAGGCAACTTCCTACAAGCGCGGGCCGATCTCAATTGGCGTCGCTTTTCCGCGGATTTCGAGGCACGAGCGAGTGCGCGCTCGCGTTATGGTCGGCCCGGATCACGAGCACCAGGAACGCGAGGGGCGCGGAAACGATGGAAACCAAGTCGATCGATTCGCAGATCGCGCAGGCGGTCGCGGCGCTGAAGTCGCCCGCCGCGGCGGTCAAGCCGCAGGACGGCGGCTTCGACTTCGTCGCGTCGCTCGACTCGGCGCTGAAGTCGGTGAGCCGCACCCAGCAGTCGGCCACCGAGTTGCAGCGCCAGTTCCAGCTCGAGAATCCGAACGTCAGCCTCGAAGAGACGATGATCGCGATGAACAAGTCGCAGATCTCGTTTTCCGCCGCGGTGCAGGTCCGCAACCGCCTGGTGCAGGCTTACGAGCAGATCATGAACATGCCGGTGTAGTCTCGTTGCGGCCAGCTGCTGCGGCGATGCGAATCCGCGTCGGTCCGGGCGCGGCAGCGCGCATCGGCACTGGCTCGGCGCGTGGTTCCGCGAAGGTCGCCTTGCGGCATTGCGGTCCCCGGTCAAGCACGTGATCGCAGCCGCCATCATCGGGCCGTTTCGACCGGCGGTTCCGGGCGGCCCCGAAGCACTGAACGCGCGACCGCGCAACGAGCGCTTGCCCGCCACGCATCGCCTCAATTGGCGCGTGCGGTCAGTGCGCCCGGGTCAGCCCGCATATTTCACGAGGTCGCCCCGTATGCGTGAGTTGCGTTCCGGTGAATCGGCACTTTTGGCACGTGAGCGGTCGATCCGATTTGTAACCGCCGGGGCTACG
>JBKBSH010000479.1:0-1845 GCA_046291795.1 Burkholderiaceae bacterium
GTCGTCGCGATCAACGCATTCCCCGGCGATCACGCCTCCGAGCACCGCGCGATCCGCGAGCTCGCCGAGCATCTCGGGGTGCGCGCGGCGGTGACCAGCAACTTCGCCGACGGCGGACGCGGCGCGGTCGAGCTTGCCTGCGGGCGTGGCCGGAAGCCGCGGCACGAAGCAGATCAGGCGCGGACGCTTGTGCGCGGCCAGCCTGCCGGCCAGGAAGCCGCTCAGCGTCGCGTGGCTCGGTGGCGCCGGCGCAACCAGCGCCGCGGCGACGATCTGCCCCCAGGTCTCGTCAGCGACACCGAACACGCCTGCCGCTTCGATGCCGGGGCAGGTTTCGAGCAGGTTCTCGATCTCGGCCGGGTAGACGTTCTCGCCGCCGCTCACGATCAGTTCCGTCGAGCGGCCGAGCACGTGCAGGCAGCCGTGCGCGTCGATCGAGCCGACGTCGCCCGTGTCGAACCACGCATCGGACGCAAGCGGCGGCTCGCCGAGGTAGCCCGCCATCCGCATCGGCCCGCGCACGTGGATCCGGCCCTCGGCGATGCGCAACTGCGCGCCCGGCAGCGCGCGGCCCGCGCCGTAGCGCGCGGTCTCGAAGCGGCCTTCGTAAGGCGTCGCAGCCACCTGCGAGCACGTCTCGGTGCAGCCGTAGGTGATCACGATGGGAATGCGCCGCGCGGCCGCCCGCTGCAGAAGCCTCTCCGATGCCACCGCGCCGCCGAGCAGCACCGCGCGCAGAAACGGCGGGGGCGTCCAGTCCGGATGCGCGTCGAGAAGCAGCGCGAGCATCGTCGGCACGACCGAAACGAGCGTGACGCGCGCCTGTTCGATCCACTGCGGCAGCCGCGCCGCGTCGAAGTGCGGCGCCAGCGCCACCGCGCGCCGCGCGGCCAGGCAGCGCGTGACGATCGACAGCCCGCCGACTCGCGCGAGCGGCATCGCGAGCAGCCAGCAGTCGTCGTCGCGCCAGCCGAGATTGGCGGCGCTCGCCTGCGCGGAAGCCGCGAGTGCGGCGCGCGTGAGCACCGCGCCGCGCGCCGTGCCGGTCGTGCCGGACGTGTACATCACCACCGCGGCGTCGGGCGGCAGCGCGTGCGCGCCGCGCGCAGCCGCGTCGATCTCCGCGCTGCGCTCCGCGTCGGTCAGCTTCGGGTGCAGCAGCAGTGCCGGCACGCGCAGCTCGAGCAGCGCATACAGCGTGACAACGGTGTCGAGCGCGTTCGTGCCGACCAGCGCGTAGGGCGCACGCACCTCGCGCGGCAGCGCTTCGATGCGTGCGCGCGCGAGCGCCGCGAGTTCGGCGAAGCTGTAGCGGCGTCCCTCCGCGTGCAGCGCGATCGCGCGCGGCGCATCGCGTGCGGCGGCGAAGATCGAGAAGGGGTCGGTCACGGCTCGAACTGCGCTTCGGCTGGCGACTGGAATCCGCCAGCCGCGGAAATCCCCCCGCCCCCTGCGAAACCGCCGGGCGTAGAGGGATCACGCATCAGGGGAAGCGCGGAAACTTGCGGAAGTCGGGTTTGCGCTTTTCGACGTACGCGTTGCGGCCTTCCTGCCCTTCCTCGGACAGGTAGAACAGCAGCGTCGCGTTGCCCGCGAGCTCCTGCAACCCGGCCTGTCCGTCGCAGTCGGCGTTCAGCGCCGCCTTGAGACAGCGCAGCGCCATCGGACTGTTGGCGAGCATCTCGCGGCACCACTGCACGGTCTCTTCTTCGAGCCGCTCGTACGGCACGACGGCGTTTACGAGCCCCATGTCGAGCGCCTTCTTGCCGCCCCAGCTCGTCCCCGGAGGCTGGAGCCGCGCGCCGACCGGCACGCCGATACCGACCTTCAAGCCGAGCGAGACCT
>JBKBSH010000480.1:0-1824 GCA_046291795.1 Burkholderiaceae bacterium
GCGCTGGCTCGCGGCCGACGTCAAGGTCGAGTTTTCCGCGCCGCTCGCGCGCCGCTGAGCGGAACTTCGATCGCCGCCGGCCGGGCGTGCATGAAAAAGTTGCGCCGCCGCGCCTGCGGCTACACGAACCGGCAGTTGCGCATCATGCCGCCGTCCTCGTGCTCGAGGTTGTGGCAGTGGTACATGAACAATCCCGGTTCGGTCGGCGCCACGAGCACGCGAACGGTTTCGCCGGCGAAGATCAGGAACGTGTCCTTGTAGCCGGCGTCGATCAGTCCATCGCGCAGATCCGCGGGCGCCCGTGCGCCTGTGCGCTCGAGGACGCGGAAGCGGACGCCGTGGATGTGGATCGGATGCGGCATCGGCATCCCCATGCCGTCGTTGGAAAAGGTCCAGACCGTGCTCCGCCCGACCGGCAGCCGCTCGTCGGCGGCGACCGCGGACGGGTCGCGATGGTCCCACGCGCGACCGTTGAAGAAGCCGCGCATGTGGCGGAAAGCGATCTGCGTATGCAGCTCGTGACGGCCCTCGCGCGGCCGCGGCTGCGCCGGCGGCAGTTCGATCGCGGCGCGCGGTGCGGCCGCTTCGCGCGCGACGCTGAACTCGGCGATGTGCATTTCCTCGCCCTGACCGCCGCCCATCATCCCGCCCATCATCCCGCCCATCATTCCGCCGCCCATCATCCCGCCGCCGCGGTCCATCATGCCGCGGCCGCCCATCATGTTCATCATGTCGCTCATCGCGCTGTCTTCGAACGCGCGGCTGACGAGCGCGACTTCGGCGCCGGGCGCGCGCGTGGCGAAGTCCTCGACCACCTCCACGCGTTCGAATGGCGCGAGCACGACGTAGGGGCGCTGCTGCACGCCTTCGTCGCGGGCGAGCAGCCCGTTGTCGGTGGCGATCACGTTGAGCGGCCGCTCGTCCGACCAGGCGAGCTTGTAGATGCGCGCGTTCGACATGTTCGCGATGCGCAGCCGGTAGCCGCGCCGCGCCACCTTGAACGCCGCGTTCGGTGCGCCGCCCACCAGCACTCGGTCGCCGAGCACGCCGGTCATCTCGTCCATCATCATGCGGCGGTAGACGAGCCGGTTGCTCGCGTCGATGCGGCGGTCCTGCAGCACCAGAGCCAGCTCGTGTTCGCCGGCGGGCAGACCGAGCGCCGCCTCGTTCGGCTCGCGCACGATCAGCAGCCCGCCGAGGCCGGCGTAGACCTGCCGCCCGGTGCGCCCGTGCGGATGCGGGTGGTACATGTAGGTGCCGGCCGGGTTGCGAACCTCGAACTCGTAGACGTACTCGGCACCGGACGCGATCGCGAAGCGCGGATGGCCGTCGGCGGCTTCCGGGACGAGCATGCCGTGCCAGTGCACGATGCTCGGCTCGCCGCTGGCGTTGACGAACTGGATTCGCACGCGCTCGCCGCGCCGCAGATCGAGTGTGGGGCCGAGATAACCCGCCGACGACCGCACCGCGTCGCGCCGGCCGTGCAGCACCTCGGCGGTAAAGCGCAGCACGCCCGTCTTCGGCCCCGACCACAGCGACACACGGTCGGGCGCCGCGGTGAGCTTGATGACGACATCGGGTTCGGCCGCGGCGCGCGCGGGTCGGAGCGCGGCGGGTGCTTGCGTCAATGCGCCGGCGAAAGCAAAGCTCTTCAGCACATCGCGTCGGTTCCACATGAGTTCTCTCCCGGTCGAGTCGGCGATCGATCGCGCGCCGGTGACTCACCGCGCGGCCAGATCGCGCCGGATGAAGTCGATCACGTCGGCGTGATCCCACGGCGCGGGACCCAGCACGCGCCAGCGCTCGCGTCCGTGTTCGTCGACG
>JBKBSH010000481.1:0-1795 GCA_046291795.1 Burkholderiaceae bacterium
GCATGGCAGCCCGTGTGCGTCGCGGCAGCCGCGGTCGATGGGGCCCGCGCGGCCGCGATCCGCGCCTGGCTGCGCGAACGCTTCGACGCCTGGCGCGTGCTCGCTGAAACGCGCGAGGACGCGGCCGGCAACGCTGCGCTGATCGGCGTGGCCGACCGCGGCCGCATCACGGGCTATTACGAACCGCTGCTGGACGGCAGCCGCACGAAAGCGCCGCCTTACACGGTACCGCTGCATCGGCCGCCCGACGATCTGCTGGCCGTCGATCTGGCGAGCGTGTATCCCGAGCTCGCCGGCAAGCGGGTTCGCGGCCGGCTCGTCGAGACGCCGAGCGGCAAACGAATCGTTCCGTACTGGTCGCGCGAAGAGCTGGCGAACGGCGCGCGGCTCGCGGGCGCCGAGCTGCTTTGGGTCGACGATCCGATCGAGGCGTTTTTACTTCAGGTGCAGGGCTCGGGGCGCGTTCGGCTACCCGACGGCAGCGTCGTTCGAGTCGGCTACGCGGACGTCAACGGCCATCCGTATCGCTCGATCGGCCGCTGGCTCGTCGAACGCGGCGAGCTGAAGCTCGATGACGCGTCGATGCAAGGCATCCAGGCGTGGGCGCGCGCGAATCCGCACCGGCTCGACGAACTGCTAAACCAGAACCCGAGCTACGTGTTCTTCCGCGAGCTGCCGCTCGGCGATCCACACGCAGGACCGCTCGGCGCACTCGCCGTGCCGCTGACGGCCGGTTACTCGGTCGCGGTCGACCCGCAGTACGTGCCGCTCGGCGCGCCGCTGGTGATCGCCACGCAGCATCCGGCGACGAACGCGCCGCTCGTGCGCATGGTCGCCGCCCAGGACACGGGCGGCGCGATCCGCGGGCCGCTGCGATTCGATCTGTTCTGGGGCACCGGCCGCGAAGCCGGCGCGATCGCCGGCCGCCAGCGCCACGACGTCGCCGCGTGGATCCTCGTCCCGAAGGACGCGACCCCGGCCGCCTTGCTCGGGCAGTAAACGGCGGCTACTTTGCCGGCTCGGCGAGCATCTGTTCGATGCGCTCGAGCGGAACCGCACCGGGGGCGCGCTTTCCGCTCGGGAAGATCAGCGTCGGCGTGCCGCTGATGTCGAGCTTCTGTCCCAGCGCCAGCACCTGCTGCAGCGGGTGCTTGCAGTCGGCCGGTGCCGGCGGCGGCGCCTTGCCGTTGCCCATCAGATCGGCCCACGCGGCGGCGCGGTCGTTGGCGCACCAGACGGCTCGTGCCTTCTCGAACGAGTCCTGCGACAGGATCGGGTACAGGAACGTGTAGATCGTCACGTTCTTCAACCCGTCGAGATCCTTGAACAACTTCTTGCAGTACGGACAGTTCGGATCCTCGAAGGTCACCAGCGTGCGCGAGCCGTCGCCGCGTACGGACTTCACGGCGTTTTCGAGCGGCAGCGACCTGACATCGACCTTGAGCAGTTCGTCGCGCTTCTTGGAAGTCAGGTCCTCGCGCGTGCGCGCGTCGAACACGCGGCCGGCGATCACGTAGTTGACCGCCGCGTCGACGTAGAAGATCTCGGTGCCGATGACGACCTCGTACAACCCGAAGGGCATGCGCGTGACCGTGTCGGGCTTCGCGCCCATGCGCGTCTCGACCCGCGCACGCAGCGCGGCCTCGTCGGCACGCGCGGCATCCTTGCGCAGCTCACCTTTTGCCGACGGCGCCTGGACCTGCGCCAGCGCGCCGCACGACATCGCCGCTGCCAACGCGGCCACCCACCAGAGCTTCATCGGAATTCCTTCGCAAAAGGGCGCCAGTCTAGCGGG
>JBKBSH010000482.1:0-1770 GCA_046291795.1 Burkholderiaceae bacterium
AGCCACGGCGGCGCGATGGCAGTCGTCCCAGCCGGCCGAGTTCAACAGCAGCAGTTCGCGGCGCAGTTCCGCGGTGAACTGGTGGTGGGCGTGCGCCTTGATCGCCGGCCGCAGTCCGCCGAGATCGACGAGCAGCGCATCGACACCGTCGAGGCTCGTGCCGGACATCAGACCGATGTAGAGGGCCTTCGCTTGCGTCATGGGTCGTTCCTCGCCTGCGAGGTCGCTTCAATTAGACTCCGCGCTCGCACTTTGCGCCAGCCGGTGAACGCCGGATGCGGCCGCTTTCCCCGATGTCCAGCCACGAGCCCGATGACCCCATCACGCCCGAAGTCGAGCGCGCGCTCGCGCTCGTCAAGCGCGGTTGCGACGAACTGCTGATCGAAGCCGAATTCGCGCGCAAGCTCGCGCGCTCGCAGGCGACCGGCCGGCCGCTGCGCTGCAAACTCGGGCTCGATCCGACCGCGCCCGACATCCACCTCGGCCACACGGTCGTGCTCAACAAGCTTCGGCAGCTGCAGGACCTCGGCCACACGGTGATCTTCCTGATCGGCGACTTCACGTCGATGATCGGCGATCCGAGCGGCCGCAACACGACACGGCCGCCGCTCACGCGCGAGCAAATCGAGGCGAATGCGAAGACCTATTTCGAGCAGGCCGCGCTCGTGCTCGACCGCGAGAAAACCGAGATCCGCTACAACTCGGAGTGGTCGCTGCCGTTGGGCAGCGACGGTCTGATCCGTCTGGCCGCCAAGTACACGCTGGCGCGGCTGCTCGAGCGCGACGACTTCGCCAAGCGGATGCGCGAGAACGCGCCGATCGCGATGCACGAGCTGCTGTATCCGCTGATGCAGGGTTACGACTCGGTCGCGCTGCACGCGGATCTGGAGCTCGGCGGCACCGACCAGAAGTTCAACCTGCTGGTCGGACGCGAGCTGCAGCGCCACTACGGGCAGGAGCCGCAGTGCATCCTGACGATGCCGCTGCTCGAAGGGCTCGACGGCGTCGAGAAGATGTCCAAGAGCAAGAACAACTACGTCGGCATCACCGAGCCGCCGTTCGAGATGTTCGGCAAGATCATGTCGATCTCGGACGAGCAGATGTGGCGCTGGTACGACCTGCTGTCGATGCGCTCGAACGACGAGATCGCGCAGTTGAAGCGGCAGGCGCGGGAGGGCCGCAATCCGCGCGACATCAAGGTGCTGCTCGCCAAGGAGATCGTCGCGCGGTTCCACTCGAGCCGCGACGCCGACGCCGCCGAGAGCGAGTTCATGGCGCGCTTCGGGGCGGGTGCTGCGCCGAGCGAGATGCCGGAATTCAGCTTCGCCGCCGGCGAAAAGGGCGGCATCGCGATCGCTGCGCTGCTCAAGCAGGCGGGGCTGGCACCGTCGACCTCGGAGGCGATCCGCAACGTCGAGCAGGGCGGCGTCAGGATCGACGGGCAGAAAGTCGCCGACCGCGCGCTGCTGGTGAAGCCCGGCACCTACGTCGTGCAGGTCGGCAAGCGCAAGTGGGCGCGCGTGACCGTGCGCTGATCCGATGCGGGCGCTTCAGGCGCCGGCGAACGCCCGCTCGATGATCTGCGCGAACGCGGTTGCCGCCGGCAGCGTGCCGAAGCATGCGCCGGCATCGCCGTGCAGCCGCGACGCGCAGAACGCGTCGGCGACTTCATGCGGCGCGTGTCGCACGAGCAACGCGCCCTGCATCGCCAGCGCGATGCGCTCGGCGAGCCGCCGTGCGACCGGCTCGCGCTCCGCGGGATCGGCCAGA
>JBKBSH010000483.1:0-1758 GCA_046291795.1 Burkholderiaceae bacterium
CCTAAGACGCTGCGTTTGTTCACATGTGCTTCACATTCAACGCACGTAACGTTCGCACGCGCTTCGCGTGTGCGGGCGACAGTGCTCTCCGACGGCCCGCGCCGTGCGCGGGCGTCCACGCGAGGAGGGCCTTCATGTCGTTCGTCCGCATGCTTGCCGATGGCGCGGCGCAGGCCGCGCAGCTCGTACCGCTGCTTTTCGCGCTGAACGGCGCCGCACCCGCCGCAGCGCAGCTGCCGCGCGCGGTCGCATCCACGCCCGGCGCGGCGGCGTCCGTGCTCATCGAGCCGCTGCCGGCCGGCGCGCCGCTCGTGCTGGTCGCCAACCATGTCGAGGTGCGCGTCGACGGTGCGCGCGCCGAAGTGCTCACGCAGCTCAGCTACCGCAACGTCGGCTCGGTGCCGATCGAGGCGCGCTACACGGTGCCGCTGCCTGCACTGGTGCTGCGACCGGGCGAGATCGCGTCGTGGCCGGACGAGACGGCCGCGTCCGACGGCTGCGACGACGAACCGCCCGAGGTCGCGCAGTTTGCCGAGGCGGGCGAGGCCGACCCGCGCGCTTACGAAGCCGGCACGCTGTGGATCGAACCCGGCGAGGAGGTCGTCGTCAGGTTGCGCCGGCCGGCCGAACTGCTCGCGCGCCACGGCCGCCATCGGCTGGTGTTGCCGCTCGCGACCGACCCCGGCGCGACCTTCACGCCGCGCTTTTCGGCCGAAGTCCGGATCGAGGCCGATCGGCCGATCGCCGAACTCTTTTCCGCGACGCACGGCGGGCAGGTCGTCGGATCGGGGCAACGGCAAGCCGCACTGATCGTCCCGGAAGGGCGCGTCTACGGAGCGCGGTTCTTCGCGGTCGAGTTCGCGCTCGTCGAAGCGTCCGTCGCCACGGATTCGCTCGCATGGGGCGGCGAAACGCGCCCGCGCGCGGCGCATTGAATGCATGGCGCCATCGTCCGATCGGTTCGTGCGCTTTGCGCTGCTTGCGCATCTCGCCGGCGCCAGCGCGCACCGCACGCTCGCGAAAGGCCTCGCCGCCGTGAGCGTTCCGGTCGTCGCATTCGCCCACGGCAGGCGCGCGGACAGCCCGGACCCTCTTCGTCGGCGCGTGCCGGCGACGCGCTGACGCATCAGCCGTTGGCTTGCGCGCCGTAAAGCCAGCCGCGCCGCACGGCCCACTTCTCGGCTTCGACTGCGCAGTACACGAGCGCGGCCAGCGCGAACGCCAACGCGAGCTCGCGCGGCGCGAGCGGTGCGGTCTTGAACGGCGCGTTCAGCCACGGCACGTACAGGATCGCGAACTGCACCGCGATCGTTGCCGCGACCGCGGCGATCAGCCAGCGGTTGGCTAGGAACCCGCGCCCGAGCGTGGCTCGAACCTCGATGCGGATCGCCAGAACGTGCGCGAGCTGCGCGAACGCGAGCACGGTAAAGCACAGGCTCGCCGCGACGCGGTGGTCTCCGCCGCTCGCCGCCTGTCCCCACGCGTACGCGGCGAGCGACACCGCGCCGATCAGCAGACCGACCCAGACGACGTGCTGCCAGAGCCCGCGCGCGAAGAGCGACTCGTCGCGCCGCCGCGGAGCACGCCGCATCACGTCGGGTTCGGCCGGTTCGACCGACAGCGCCACGCCGGGCAGACCGTCGGTGGCGAGGTTCACCCACAGGATGTGGATCGGCGCCAGCGGCAGCGGCAAGCCGACGAAGGGTGCGAGGAAGATCGTCCAGATCTCGCCGGCGTTGCCGGTCAGCGCGTATCGCA
>JBKBSH010000047.1:0-10043 GCA_046291795.1 Burkholderiaceae bacterium
CTGCGAATTCTGCTTTCCCGACGTTGGCGCGAGCAGCCTTTGTTCGAGTCTTTCGCGGACCGGACGGCGGCGGTGCGCGCTGCGTGCGCGATGTTCGTTTTCGAACTCGGTCTGCGCCTCGGCACCGCCGGCGTGATCAGGCTGATGAACGCGGTCCGCGACGACAGTCGCGAGGATGTTCGGCCCTTGATCGAGGACATCGCCGGGCCGCTGGAAGAGAGCCCGGACGCAGAGCAGCACGACGTTGCGCGGCCGGACCCATCCGTACTGGCGGCCGTGCGGCGCGCGTTCTCGCTCGGCTGCATGGATCGTGTCGCCGATTATCTGCGTCCGTTGTCGGCAGCGGCAGCGGCAGACCCGGATGACGAGCAAACCGTCGCGGCTTATCTGATGCTGTTGCTGCTTGCGAGCAGCGATGGCGACGCCGAGGCTGTCCGCAACTGCTTGAACCGTGAGCTGGACCTGTTCGTCCGTCGCCACGGGGACACACCGCTGGGCTATGCTTTGTCGCTGGCGCGCGAGGGCATGGCGATCCGCTGCGTGAGCGATTTCCTGGCGATCAATCGACATTTCGGTCGCGGGCGGGCGATCGAGGAGGCTGCGTTGCGTCGATTCCCGAACGACTTCGACGTCCTGGTCGCAGCCGCCAAGTTCGAGCTGCACACCCCGGTCGAGTACGGCGGCAGCAAGGCCGTCGCGGTCGACCTGCTGCTGCGCGCCGCCACCGCGGCGCCGTGGCGTGAAGTGGCCGTCGAACTCGAACGACGGGCACGCAGCCTCGGCGCGGCACAGCCGGCATGAGCACGGATCGGACCCTTGATGCAAAACCCCTGATCGACGTGCGCCAGCTGCACGTCCGGGGTGAGAAGGATTTTCGGTTGACGGTGCCGCAGCTGCTCGTCCGGCCGGGCGAGCTCTGTGCGCTGGTCGGACCGAACGGCGCCGGCAAGAGCACGCTGCTCGAATCCGTCCTCGGGTTGGCGAAACCGGACGCCGGCGTGGTGCGCCTGTTCGATCTGGACCTGCGCACCCTTGTCGCGACGGATGCGCGGCGGCGTGAACTCGGCGCGCAACTGTCGTCGGCCGTGTGGAATCCGTCGCTCAAGGGGCGCGAGATCCTCGCGATCCATCGTGCCGTCTACGGAAGCGCCGCGGTCGAAGTGCTCGACCGCCTCGGCTGCGCCGAGCTCGAGCAACGTTCCTACGGCCGGCTGTCGACCGGTCAGCGCAAGCGGCTCGATCTTGCGGTTGCGCTGGCGCATCGGCCGCGCGTGCTTTTGCTCGACGAACCCAGCGCCGGCCTCGACGACCGCTTCGCCGACGCGATGTGGCATTGCGTGACCGAACGCCGTGCCGCCGGCGCAGCCATTGTCGTCGCCACCCATCGCGGCGCCGAGGTGGCGGCAGCCGATCGGCTCGTCTGGCTGCAGGGCGGAGAAGTCGTCGCCGACACCAGACCGCTGGAGCTTCTGCATACGCGCCTGGGAAAATTCGCCGGCACGGTCCTGTGCGCCGACGACGACACCGCGGCTGTCTGTGAATCGGCGCTGAACCCGATCGCGAGGCGGCTTGAACGCAGCGGCAGGCGGATCACGGCGTTCGGCGACGATGACCTGCGGCATGCCGTATCGATGTTCGCCGACCGATCCGGGATCGACGGCCTTGCCTTGCGGCGCACGGACGGCGATGATCTGCTGGCCTTGCTCAGCGCTGGGCCGCTGGCACGGGAAATCCGATGAGTGCGCAACCGACAGACCGTGCCTGCGAAGCCGGACCCGCCACGCAGTCGCACGCCTACCGTTGGCTGGTGACCGCACTGCGCTTTGCCGCGGTCGAGACGGCTGCGTATCTGCGCGACCGCAGCGCGATTTTCTGGACATTCATTTATCCCGTCGTATTGCTGTTGCTGCTGATTTGGCTGTTCGGCAGCCGAACCGTCGCGTTGCGCGTCGACGTCGAAGGCGAAGGCGTGCTGGCCGAACGCCTCATCGCTTCGCTGCAGCAGCGCATGGCTTACGTTCGCGATGTCCGTTTGACGATCCGGCGCGTCCGCCCGGACGAGGCCAGCCCGGCGGACCGGTTGCGTCTGGTCGTCGCCGAGCGCGCCGCCGACGGCGACGCGCCCGGCACGGCTGTATTGCTGCGGCTGGATTCGCCGCCGGATGCCGGCAACGGCGCGCTGCTGGCCATCGTCGGCGAGGCGGTCGCCCAGTTGAACCTGCAACTGGCGAACGCGCCTCAGACGATCCGTGTCGACTACGCGGTCGACCAGGGGCCACCTCAGAGTTCGGTCGCGCCGGGTTCGGCGGGCTACTACGTCACCGGATTGGCCGTGCTCACGATGGTCTCCACCGCGCTGTTCGGATTCAGCGGACCGCTGATCGAGCTGCGCGCGCGCGGCGGATTGAAATTGTTCCGCGTCATGCCGGTGCACCGGACCGCGTTCCTGGCTGGTTTCGCGTTGTGCCGCGTTTCCATCCTCGTGGTCTTCAGCCTGGTTTTCCTCATCGCCGGACTTGCGGTGCTTGCTGGCATGCCGCTGCGTGGCGCGGTCGATTGGACCCTGGTCGGTGTGCTCGTGGTCGCCGGCGCGGTCGCCTTCATGGCGGCGGGACTGGCCTTGGCCGGCGTGATCGTCAACAACACGGTGGCTACCGCGGTGATCAATCTTTTGAATCTGCCGATCATGTTTTTGTCGGATCTGTTCATTCCGCTGGCACTGATGCCGGACAGCATCCAGACTGTCGCGCGCTGGTCGCCGGTGTATCAGCTGGCCGTTGCGATACGCATGGCCGTCGTCGGCGACGCCGTGCCGGCGTACAGCGTGCTCAGTCTGGCCGCGCTCGCGGTGGTCTCGATCGCTGTTGCCGCCGCGACCTTTCGCTGGACCGTCAGGCGTTGACCCACTCCCGTCGGAGCGCCGCGATGCGTCATCGGGCCCTGTACCTGGCAACGATCCTGCTGACCGCTGCTGCGGTCGTGCTCTGGCCGGCCGCTGCGCGCGGGGCCGGCGGCACGGTCGAGGTTGCGGTCACGGGGATACGACATGCGAGCGGAACGCTCCACGTGACTCTGTGCCGCGCAGCGGAATTCGGGACACCCGACTGCTTTCGCCGCGCAACACGCCCGGTCCGCGCCATCGTGACAGAGCGCTTCGTGTTCGACCGTATGCCGGCAGGCATTTATGCGGTACTGGTCATCCACGACGTAAACGGCAACCGTCGCTTCGATCGGGACGGCTACGGCGCACCGACCGAGCCCTGGGGCGCCAGCCGCAACCCGCGGGTCCGGTGGCGCGCGCCCACCTTCGACGAGTGCGCAGTCAAATACGACGGTGGGGCGATCACGCTCGAGGTGGCGTTGCAGTGAAGGACGGACGAAGCGCAAGCGCGCCGACCGCGGGTGAGCTCGCGCGCCTGCTGGACGCGCCTCAGCCTGATCGATCGCCACTTTGCGTTGGCGATGATCGAGTCCGCTTGGTCGCTGAACTCGCGCCCGCGGCGCTGCACGGGCTCGGTGGATTCCGCGAATGGCAGCTGCGCCGTGTGCTCAAGGAGGCGTATTTCGATCTGCGGGCGGCGCTCGAGCGTGAGGGGCACGACGCCGACCGTGGCGCCGTGCGCCGGCACATGAGCCGGAACCTGACATCCGTGCAGGCTGGTTGCGGGAACCGCGAGCTGCGGATCGGGCATCAGCAGGTGATGCAGTGCTGGGAGCGCCCTTATATGGCCGCCATGGCGGAGGTCATCGGTGGCACTGGCGGTGATGTCCTCGAAGTGGGTTTCGGGATGGGCATCCTCGCAACCCTGATCCAGGAGCGCGGGGTTCGATCGCACACCATCATCGAGTGCCATCCCGACGTGCTCACAAGTTGTACGCAGTGGTCGGCGCAGTACGCCGGGCGGGCGATACGAATCGTTGCCGGCCGATGGCAGGACGTCATCGGTAGCCTCGGAAGTTTCGATGCGATCGCTTTCGATGCGTACCCGCTCGATGAATCGGAATGGACCGCGCACTATGTCGACGACGTCACCTACGCACGGCATTTTTTTGCGACCGCGTCGGCCCATGTGCGGCCGGGCGGTGTATTCACCTACTACTCGAATGAGTGCGATTCGCTGTCGCGATCGCATCAGCGGGCCTTGCTCGAGCATTTCAGCAAGGTTTCGATCGGCCGCACCGACGGGCTGTCGCCTCCCGCCGATTGCCACTACTGGCAGTCGGATTCGATGGTCGTCATCGCTGCCGTCAAGTGAATCACGGTTTCGAACGCAGGCGCCGCAGTGCGGATTCGAGGCGGGGAACGACAAATCGATGCGACGCTGGTGAACGAACTTCGCCTGTCGCGCTATCAGCGCGACGGGGTCCGCCGCCGACCGCACGGGTGGCTGCTGGCGCTTGGTGTGCTCGTGCTCGCGGCGATGCTGTCGGCCGCCGCGTGGCAGTGGCTCGAGCGGCGGGCGCCGGCGGTGCAGACGGCGGTCGTCGTCGCGGCCGGTGGCGGCAGTACGCTGCTGCAGGCTACCGGGTACGTGGTCGCACGTCGCCAGGCCACCGTTTCTGCGCAGATCACCGGCATGTTGACGCGAGTACTCGTCAAGGAGGGCGACCGCGTCAAGTCGGGGCAGCTGCTGGCGCGGCTGGAAGACAGCACCGCGCGCGCCAACGTGGCCGCCGCGCAGGCGAATGCGCAGGCGGCCGAGTCCCAGGTCGCGTTGTTGCAAGTGCAACTCGCGCAAGCGCAGGCCGACGAAAGCCGTCTACGCGCACTGGCCGACAGCGGCCTGGTCACGCAGCAGGCGGCAGAACAGGCGCGCACGCAGGTCGCCATCCTTGCCGCGCAACTGCACTCGCGCCGCAAGGACGCCGAAGCCGCGCAGGCGCAGGCGGCGCAGGCGCACGTGCATTACGCCCATACCTACGTGCGCGCCCCGTTCGATGGCGTTGTGACCGCACTGGCTGCGCAGGCCGGCGAAATCGTCTCGCCGCTGTCGTCCGGCGGCGGCTTCACGCGAACCGGGATCCTGACGATCGTCGACATGGACACGCTGGAGGTCGAAGTCGAGATCAACGAAGCGCAGATCGCGCAGATTCGTCCGGCGATGCCGGTGGAAATCGTGCTCGAATCGTATCCGGACTTGCGCTTGCCCGCCCAAGTCGTCGCGGCCATGCCGATCGCCGACCGCAGCAAAGGTACCGTGAAGATCCGCGTGCGGCTGCTGCAAAAGGACGAGCGCATATTGCCGAACCTGCGGGCACGCGCCAACTTCCTGGGGCAGCAGCCCGTTTCGCCTACGCCTGCGGACGGCGGGGTTCTGATCCCCGCGCAGGCGGTCGTGCAGCGCGAAGGCAGCGAGGTCGTTTTCGTCGTCGACGAGGGTCGTGTGCAGCAGCGCCGGATCCGGCTCGCGGAGCGGCAGGCAGGGCAGACACGGTTGGTGTCGGCGGGCCTGAAGGCCGGCGAAAAGGTCGTCCTGGCACCGCCGATGACCTTGCAGGATGGCATGCAGGTGCGGTTGCAACAGACGGCACGCTGAGCAAGTCGAGCAGGGGGTATGACGCGGGATGATCGAGATTCGCGGACTCACGAAGCACCATCAACGCGGCAAGCATCAGGTGCAGGTGCTGCGCGACATCGATCTCGATGTTCGTGACGGCGAGTTCGTCGCCTTGATGGGGCCTTCGGGCTCGGGCAAAACGACCTTGCTGCACCTGATCGGAGGGCTCGATCGCGCCAGCGCTGGCAGCATCGTCGTTGGCGGTCGGCGCATCGACGGTCTGCACGCCGGTGCGTTGGCACGCTGGCGCGCGTCGACGCTGGGCTTCGTGTTTCAGTCGTACAACCTGATGCCTACGCTGTCGGCGCTGCGCAACGTCGAGGTGCCTTTGCTGCTGACCCGGCTGTCGGGTGCAGAGCGACGCCGCCGCGCCGTCATCGCGCTGCAATTGACGGGGCTCGCGCAACGCGCAAGCCACAAGCCGGCCGAGCTGTCCGGGGGCGAGCAACAACGCGTCGCGATCGCGCGAGCGATCGTCGCCGATCCTGCGCTGCTGCTGTGCGACGAGCCGACCGGTGATCTCGACCGGCAGTCGGCTCGTGAGATCCTGGAGCTGCTGCGCGTGCTGAACCGCGACCACGGCAAAACGATCGTGATGGCAACCCACGACACCAAGGCCGCCGAGTACGCCAGTCGCACGCTGTACCTCGACAAGGGCTCGCTCGGTTGAGCAGGCCGATGCGGACGGTCGACAGCGCAGCATGAAATACCTGCAGCTGATCTGGGCATCGCTGGCGCGTCAAAGATTGCGCGCGGCGCTGACACTGATTTCGATCACGGCTGCGTTCGTCCTGTTCGGCTTGCTCGATGCCGTGCGGTCCTCGTTCGATCAGCTTGGACAAAGCGCCGCCGGCGCGCAGCGCTTGCACACTGGCGCGAAGCTTTCGTTCATCCAGAGCCTGCCGCGATCGCTGCGGGATCGCATCGAAAAGCTGCCTGGCGTTGCGGACGTGACCTACGCAAGCTGGTTCGGTGGTGCGTACCAGGACGCGCGCAATTCGATCTTCACCATTGCAGTCGCAGCGAACTATCTGCAGCTCTATCCCGAAATCGAACTGGATCAAGCGCA
This sequence comes from Burkholderiaceae bacterium, assembly GCA_046291795.1. GTDB lineage: Bacteria > Pseudomonadota > Gammaproteobacteria > Burkholderiales > Burkholderiaceae_F > DSNY01. The sequence goes on from JBKBSH010000047.1 coordinate 6,628, forward strand.
ACGCAACGCCTTCGCCGAGACGCGTAACGGGGCGTTGATTGGTGAGCGGCTGGCGCGGCGCTATGGTTGGAAGCCCGGCGACGACGTGCAGCTGTTGTCAACGATTTTCCCGAACCGGTCGGGCGATTACGGCTGGTCGTTCAGAATCGCCGGCATCATGCGCGCAGCCGACCGGAAGTCGGGTGGCTGGTTCGACGACGCTTTCCTGCTGCACTGGAAATACTTCGACGACGCGACGCCTTTCAACCGCGGTCAGGTCGGCTGGTATGTGACCCGGGTGAGCGACGTCGCGCAATCCGATCGCGTCGCCAAAGCGATCGATGCGCTGTCGGCCAATTCCGATCACGCGACGCGGACAATGACCGAGCAGGCGGCCAGCCTGGTCTGGATCAAGCAGTTCGCCGACGTTGGCCTGATCACGATGTCGATCATGGGGGCGGTGTTCTTCACACTCCTGAGCGTGACCGGGAACACGATGATGCAATCGGTGCGGGAGCGTACCGCCGAGCTGGCGGTGCTGAAGGCGATCGGGTTCTCCGACCTGCAGCTGCTGGCCCTGGTGCTGGCCGAGTCATTGCTGTTGCTGCTGTCCGGCGGTGTGGTCGGCCTGGCGCTGGCCGGCGCCGTGGCGCCTGCGCTCGGCAGCGCCAGCGAGGGCATGCTGGTGCTGTCGACGCCGGGTGCGTCGACCTGGTTGCTGGGCGCGGCCCTGATGCTCGCCGTCGGACTGCTCGTCGGCGCGATTCCCGCTGCGCTGACGATGCGGCTGAAGGTTGTCGACGCTCTGACCGGCCGCTGACGGACGAAGCGATGTCGCCGCTGCTTCATTTTGCGTTGCTTGCGATCCTGGCGCTGAGCTTTGCGGTATGGCTGATGCTGCCATGGCCGCTGACGCTCGCGCTGGTGGTGCTGGCCGGCTTGTGGCTGTGGGCGACGCGGCTCGGCACGCAGACCCGTACGGTTGCTTTGCTCGGCTTGACCACTTTGCACCGCAGGCTGGGGTCGGCGGCCGTGATCGTGATCGGCATCGCCGGCGTCGCAGGCGTGATCGTTGCGCTGCTGGCCATGGCCGAGGGTTATAGCCAGACGTTGCGCGCGACCGGTGACGACGAGACGGCCATCGTGCTGCGCGGCGCTTCGCCCTCCGAGGTGACGTCGGCTTTGGATCACTCCAGCGTCGAGCTGATCCGCCAGGCAGCCGGCATCGCACGCGACGGCGACGGCGAACCGCTCGTATCCCCCGAGGTCGTGGTTGCCGCCAGTCTGCCACTCAAAAAAGGTGCGCCGGACGAGGAGGGCACTGTGGTACTGCGCGGCGTCAGTCAACGCGTCTGGGCCGTGCGGCCTCACGTGAAAATCGCCGCCGGCCGACGCTTCCAACCCGGACTGCGCGAGCTGCTGGTCGGCCAGTCGGCCGCGCGGCAGTTCGCCAATCTGGCTCCGGGGCAGCAGGTGCAACTGGGCAACCAGACCTGGCTCGTCGTCGGGATTTTCGCCTCCGGTGACGCGCTCGAGTCGGAGCTGTGGGGCGACGCTACGGTCGTGGCCGACGCCTACAACCGCGGCAGCGTTCGCAACGCGGTGACCGTCCGTCTCGCCGAACCGCAGGCCATCACCGCGTTGCGGGACGCCTTAGGGTTGCACCCGCAGCTCAGCGTGGAAGTGAGCACGACGGCGGAATACTTTGGCAGGCAGGCCGAGCCGATGACGAACGCCATTCGCGCCGTTGGCATCACGGTTGGCGCGATCATGGCCATCGGCTCGATCTTCGGTGCCCTCAATGCGATGTACACCTCGGTCGCGGCGCGCGCGCGTGAGCTGGCGACCTTGCGGGCCGTTGGCTTCAGTGGCGTGCCGCTGGTGGTTGGGGTGCTGCTGGAAGCCGTGCTGCTCGCTGCCGCCGGAGGCGCGACAGGCGGGCTGCTGGCGGGTGCCCTTTTCAACGGGTACTCGGCATCTACGCTCGCCGGCGGTGCAGTCGGCCAGCTCGCCTTCGAACTGCGGGTGACGCCGTCCGTGCTATGGACCGGGCTCAAATGGGCCTTGGCCATTGGCTTCATCGGCGGTCTGTTCCCTGCGGTGCGCGCGGTCCGCGCGCCGATCGCGGGGACGCTACGGCAGCCTTAGCGCGGACGGGTGCTCCCGGGATGCGCGAAAACGAGCCGCGCCGCGTCCGGCGAATCGTGGGGGCGGCGTCCAGTGCGCAAGTCAATGCGCGGTCGTGCCGAACACGACAGTTGCCGCGCTGCCGGCGAGCTGATCCAGGCCGCCGCGATCGCGATTCGTGCGCGGATGACGGTCGGAGAACTCGCCGATGCGCTGTTCCCGTACCTGACGATGGTCGAGGCGCTGAAGCTCGCCGCGCAGACGTTCACGCGCGACGTGAGCGAGCTGTCGTGCTGCGCCGGTTGATCGGGCGCGGAGCCGGGCGCAACGCCGTGCCTACGCGCGCCGCGCGACGAGCCGCAGGCGCAGATCGATCGCATCGCCCACCAGCAGCCCGCCGTTGAAGGCCGAAAACGGCGTGATGCCGAACTCGCTCTGGCGCACGCGGAAATTCGCGATCACGGCGAGCGTGTCGCCGTGTGCAAAGACGGCGGCGACGAAGCGCACGTCGCGCATCGCATCGCGCAACGTCACGCGCGCGGTCACGGTGGGATTCCACGGCGGTCCGGCGAGCGCGACCGAATCGATGCGAACGAACGGAAAACGCGCCGCATCGAGGACCTCGCGCCCGAGCATGTTCTCGCGCGTGGCACGGCGCGCCTGCTCGGAGACGTCGGCGGCGAACTCGGTGCCTTCCTCGGCCCGAGCGCCCGGGGGATCGACGGCGAACGATTCGACCGGGATCCGCAACCGAAAACCGCTGGCGTCCGCCGTGCGGCCGGCGCGCACTTCGCCTTCGACACGGCCGACGATGACGTGGTTGTGGCCGAAGCGTGCGAGCGGACCGTCGCGATACACGAGCACGCGCACCTCGGAAGCCTGCGCATCGACGGCGTAACGCGCCGCGTCGGCCGGCAGCGCGGCGGCTGCCGGCGCCGGTTCCGACAACACGGCGCTCGTGCCCGGCGGCAGCGTCCGGCAGGCCGCGGCCAGCAGCAGCGGGAACAACGGCGCGATCGCGCGTGTTCTTCTCGCTGCGTTTCGGACCGATACTGTGGCCATGGCGCGGTGGCGTAACTCGAGAACATCGTACGGGATTGTCGCGCAGTCGCTGCATTGGCTGATCGCGGCCGTGGTCCTGGTGCAATTCGCGCTCGGCGTGTACGCGGCGAACCTGCCGGTCAGCCTGGCGCGGCTGCAATGGCTGACGCGCCACAAGTCCGTCGGCCTGGCGATCCTCGCACTGATGCTGCTGCGGCTGGCGTGGGGGGGGGGGGGGGCGCCCCCCCCCGGACACCCCGGGACTGGGG
>JBKBSH010000484.1:0-1756 GCA_046291795.1 Burkholderiaceae bacterium
GTCAACTACCTATGCACGTATGAATCGGTATTCCGCGCGATCGGCGAGGTGCCTCCGCCTTACGCAAAAGCCAATTTCGATCCCGCGCCGCTCGCCGCCTGGTGGGCCGGCCTGCCCGACGCCGAACGAGCCATCGCGCATCGGCTGCTCGGCGCATCGATCGACTTTTGTCGTGCGCCGCTGTTTCACTAGGCGCGACGACCACGGAATCGACCGGTTAAGCCACCCGCTTCCCGCCCGCGACCTTGCGGTTCTCCGCGTCGATCTTGTTGACGTAGCGCTGCAGCATCAGGTGCGCCTGTGGCGCCATGTCGACGAACTCGCAGCCGCAGCGGCGCGCGCGTTCGTCGCGCGGCACCTGGTCGATGTGACGCACGTTCAGGCTCACCGACACCGAACCGACCCCGGGCAGGTCGAGGAAACAGTTCTCGACCACCTTGCCGGTCGGCAGCTCGAACTTCTCCGGGTAGGTCAGCACCGCCAGCCCGCCGACGCTGATGTCGAGCACGCGCAGCGATTCGTACTGCTTCGAGTTCTCGCCGTACGGCACCAGGCAAGTCGCCGGCTTCGACAGCGGCGGCCGCACGCGGAAGAACTCGCGCCGCTGCAGCCGCAGAAGCTGATCGGGCAACGGGACGCGGAACGCGGGCTTGCTCTGGAAGCAGGTCGCCTCGGCGAGCCGCGCGGTGAACTGCAGCTTGACGTTGTCGAGAAAGCCGACGAAGACGATCTGCTTCGACGCCAGCAGCCGCTTCTGCGCCAGCTCGTCGGACGCGTTGTCGAAGATCACCTCTTCGAATCGCTCGTTGACGTCGAGCAGCACCGTGACGACGAAGCCCGGCCCCTGCTCGAAGTACGCGGTGACGAGCACGCCTTCGTCGCGCAACTGGCGCAGCATCGCCGCGATCTCGACCCTCGAGTAGACCGTGAACCGCTCCAGCTCGGGCGATTCGGGTTCGGGGAAAGGCGAGGTCATGCCCACGATCGACTTCCTTTCGACGGCGCTACGCGCGCGCCTCGGCGTGCTGCTCGAGCCGGTACGCCCAGGCGAGCACTTCGGCCACGGCGACGTACAGCGCCGGCGGGATGTGCGCGTCCAGGTCCAGTTGCATCAGCAGCGACACGAGCTCGCGCGACTCGTGCACGGGAACGCCCGCCGCACGCGCGCGCTCGATGATTTCATCGGCAACGAAGCCCTGCCCTTTAGCGACGAGCCGGGGCGCGCGTTGCGCCTGCGCGTCGGTCGCTTCGTAGACGAGCGCGGCGGCGCGACGGTCCGGATTCGGCAGCGGCGGATTCATGCGCCCTCCGGCGGCGGTGTCGTCGTATCGGGTTCGACCGCCTGCAGCAGCACCGGGGTCAGGCCATGTGCTTCGAGACCGGCGCGGAACTCGGGCAGGCAATCGGCCAGCGATTCCGCGCGCGCGGATTCGAAGGTCGCGGCGATCGTCGCGCCCGATAGCCGCAAACGCGCGACCAGTTTGCCGAGCCGCGGCAAATCGAGCGCGAGTGTGGCGTTGAAGACGACCGACGCGTCGTCGTCCGCTGCGGGATGGTCCGTTCCACCGCGCTCGCGCGCGATCTCGATCGTCACCGGCTGTCCCGGCCAAGCCGGTCCTTGCAGGACGACGGCCTGCTGCTGCAACGCCTGAAGCTGCGCGGCGATGCGCGCCGCCGCGGCGGCCTGCTGGGCGGCGCGCTCGGTGCGGATGCGCACGAACTCGTCGTAGCCGCCCGGGGTGACGCTGATCCTGCC
>JBKBSH010000485.1:0-1746 GCA_046291795.1 Burkholderiaceae bacterium
GTCGAGCGCGACGGCGCCGAAGTTGCCCTTGGCCTTCGCGTCGAGCCGGGTCACGCTGACCGCGCCGCTCGCGGCGTCGAATTTAGCCTGCCCGAGCTTCGCAGCGACATCGACGACGCGCTGGTCGATCGTCCCCTTGACGAAAGCCTCGAGGTCGCTCGCGCCGAACGCGTTTCCCGCGAGGTCGATGTCCAGGTCGCCCTTGATCCGCGTTTCGCCCTGCGCAGCGGGTTGGGTCGACGCGAAGTTCGTCGAGAAGGTCACCGGCGTGCGACCCTGCGGCGCGATGCGGCCGGTCTTCAGTTCCAGCTTCGTCAGCGCGATCGTGTTGCCCGCCTGCTGGTCGTCGAACGTCAGCTCGGCGTTGGCGAGTTCCACGCCGCCGATCTCGAACCTGGGCGGTGCGCCGCGCTGCGCGGGCTCGGCCGATTTGTCGCCCGCGGGCCGGATCAGATCGTCGATGCTCGTGCTGCCGTCGCGCCGGCGCTCGACCGTCGCCTTCAGGCCGTCGATCCGCACCGTGTCGACGACGATCTCGCCGCGCAGCAGCGGCAGCAGCGCGACGCTCGCTCGCGCGCCGTCGAGGCTCGCCGCCACACGGTCGCCGGCGCGGCTCGACAGCGTGGTCTTCGGCGCCGCGAGCGCGATGCGCGGGAACACCGACAGTGCGAGATCGCCTTCGATTTTCAGCGTGCGCTGGTAGTGGTCCTTGACGTAGGCTTCGATCTGCGGCTTGTACGCGTTGACGTCGACGAAGGCGATGAGCGCGACCGCGCCCGCCACGAGCAAACCGACGGCCACGCCGACGCCGATCACGATCTTCTTGAGCATCGCACGCTCCTCGGCTGCGCACCGCAGCGTGTGAGAATTATCCCACTCGAACGACGAGCTGCCGGAGCCGAAGCATGACCCACAACGATGACGCGCGATCCGCCGAACTCATGAACGCGGTCGATCCCGCACCGGCGCGCGAGCCGCAGGCGACCCGGCTCGAGGCCGCATTGATCGACTCGGCGCGGGCGATCCGCGCGGTCGACGAGCGGCCCGGCGAAAAGCCGCCCGACGTGCAGGCCATTGTCGCGCGCTGCCGCGACCTGCACGCGCGGGCGCGCGCCGCGGCGGCGCGCAAGGCTTACTTCGTCGCCTACGACTGCCTGCAGCAGATCGAGCGCGAACTCGTGCCGGCGATGGACGGGGACGCGCGCGCGGCGGCCTTTGCGGTGTACCTGGCCGACGCGCGCGCGCGGCTCGGCCACTGGCGTCGCGCCGCGGCGGAGGCGCTCGCGCAGGCGTCCGCCGGGACGGTGCCGTCGGCGGCCGCGCTGCAGGCGCTGATGACCAACGTGCACGCCGCGCGGCAGGATCGCCGGCACCGCGTCGAGATCGCGCAGCGACAGGCGCCGCTGCTGCTGGCGCTGCTGGTCGCGGCGGTGGTGTTCTTCGCGGTCTGGGCGCTCGCGGGCGGATTCGAGTGGGTGATGAACGAGGACGTCGAAGTCACGCTGGCGATGGTGCTCGTCACCGGCGTGCTGCTGGGATTCTTCGGCGGGCTGCTCAGCGTGGCGTTCGGCGCGGTGCGCGCGCATGCGGCGGCGAGCGCCCTCGAACTGCGCTGGAACCGCGCGATCACGCTCGCGCGGCCTTTCATCGGCGCGGCGGTCGCGGTGCCGATCGTGCTGTTCCTGCAGTCGGGGCTGATCAACCTCGGCAGCGCCACGCCGGCGCTCGCGCTCGCGTTGTGCTTCG
>JBKBSH010000486.1:0-1704 GCA_046291795.1 Burkholderiaceae bacterium
TGCAGCTGAACCTTCAGGTGCACGACCACCTGGTGCACTTCTACCACCTGCACGCACTCGACTGGGTCGACGTCGTCAGCGCACTGAAGGCCGATCCGAAGAAGACCTCGGAGCTGGCGCAGTCGATCAGCAACTGGCCGATGTCGTCGCCCGGTTACTACCGCGACCTGCAGTTCAGGCTCAAGAAGTTCGTCGAAAGCGGCCAGCTCGGCCCGTTCCGCAACGGCTACTGGGGCAATCCGGCCTACAAGCTGCCGCCCGAGGCGAACCTGATGGCGGTTGCGCATTACCTGGAAGCGCTGGACTTCCAGAAGGAGATCGTCAAGATCCACACGATCTTCGGCGGCAAGAACCCGCACCCGAACTGGCTGGTCGGCGGCGTGCCGTGCTCGATCAACATCCACGACACCGGTGCAGTCGGCGCGATCAACATGGAGCGGCTGAACATGGTGTCGAAGATCATCGACGACACCATCGCGTTCATCGACCAGGTCTACGTCCCCGACCTGCTCGCGATCGCGGGCTTCTGCAAGGACTGGGGCGCGATCGGCGGCGGAATCGCCGGACAGAACCTGCTCGCGTACGGCGAGTTTCCCGACGTCGCCAACGACGACAGCAACAACAGCCCGATGATGCCGCGCGGCGCGATCCTCGACGGCAACCTGAAGGAGATCCATCCGGTCGACTTGAAGGACCCCGCGCTGATCCAGGAATACGTGACGCACAGTTGGTACAGGTACCCGGACGAGACGAAGGGGCTGCATCCGTTCGACGGCGTGACCGAACCCAACTTCGTGCTCGGCAAGGAGACCAAGGGCTCGAAGTCCGAGATCAAGGCGGTCGACGAAAGCGCCAAGTACTCGTGGGTCAAGTCGCCGCGCTTCAAGGGCCAGCCGATGGAGGTCGGCCCGCTCGCGCGCCATGTCGTCGCGTATGCGATGGGCAGGCCGGAGTTCAAGGAGCCGGCCGACAGGGTGCTGAAGAAGCTCGACGTGCCGATCACGGCGCTGTTCTCCACACTCGGCCGCACGGCCGCGCGCGGGCTGGAGTGCTCGTGGGCCGCGCACAAGATGCGCTACTTCTTCGACAAGCTGATGGCCAACATCAAGGCCGGCAACTTCGCGACCGCGAATATCGAGCGCTGGGAGCCGAAGACCTGGCCCGCCGAGGCGAAGGGCGCGGGCTACTGCGAGGCGCCGCGCGGCGCGCTCGGGCACTGGATCCGGATCCGCAACACCAAGATCGACAACTACCAGTGCATCGTGCCGACGACATGGAACGCCGGTCCGCGCGACCACAAGAACCAGATCGGCGCATACGAAGCGTCGCTGCTGAACACGAAGATGGCGAAACCCGACCAGCCGCTCGAGATCCTGCGCACGATCCACAGCTTCGACCCGTGCCTGGCGTGCGCCACGCACGTGATCTCGCCCGAAGGCGACGAAATCACGCGCGTGACGGTGCGTTAGCGCGAGCCCGGACGAGGAGGACGCCATGGCAGCAGTGCATAGCGGCAAGCCCGTCTACGTGTGGGAGGCGCCGGTCCGCCTGTGGCACTGGGTGATGATGCTGGCGATGTTCGTGCTGATCGGAACGGGCTTCCTGATCGGCGTGCCGCCGCCTTCGGTCGGCGGCGAGGCGGTCGACACGTTCTGGTTCGGTTACGTCCGCTTCCTGCACTTCGCGGCGGGCTACGTCTTCGCG
>JBKBSH010000487.1:0-1702 GCA_046291795.1 Burkholderiaceae bacterium
GTGGTCCAGGGCGCGCCGCGGGGTGCGGCCGCGGCGAAAGCCACGCGCGACGCGCTCGGCTGGCCGCATCCGGCATTCGAGGTGCCGCAGGCGCTGCGCGCGCACTGGAACGCGCGCGCCGCCGGCGCCGCCGCCGAAGCGCGCTGGCAGACGCTGTTCGCGCAGTCCCGCGCCAAGTACCCGGCCGAGGCGGCCGAGTTCGAGCGCCGCGTTCGCGGCGACCTGCCCGCCGACTGGCGCGCGCTCGCGAACGAGCTCGTCGAGGCGGCGCGCGCGGTCACCGCACCGACGGCCACGCGCAAATCGTCGCAGCAGATGCTCGAGCTGCTGGTCGCGCGCGTGCCCGAGCTGCTCGGCGGATCGGCGGACCTGACGTGGTCGAATCTCACCGCGGTCAAGGCCTCGCGCGGTGTGGACTCGCACGCCGACGGCAACTACGTGCACTACGGCGTGCGCGAATTCGGCATGGCGGCGATCATGAACGGCGTGGCGCTGCACGGAGGCTTCGTGCCCTACGGCGGCACCTTCGCGGTGTTCTCCGACTATGCGCGCTCGGGGATCCGCATGAGCGCGCTGATGAAGCAGCGCGTCGTGTACGTGCTGACGCACGATTCGATCGGTCTCGGCGAGGACGGTCCGACGCACCAGCCGGTCGAGCACGCCACGGCGCTGCGCGTGATTCCCAATCTCGACGTCTGGCGCCCGTGCGACGGCATGGAAACCGCGGTCGCGTGGCGCTGCGCGCTCGAACGCAGGCAAGGGCCGACGGCGCTGCTGCTGTCGCGCCAGAACCTGCCGCAGGTCGCCGCTGCCGATCCGGCGCAGATCGAGCGCGGCGGCTACGTGCTGCGCGAAGCCGATCGCGCGCCCGAAGTCGTTCTGATCGCCACCGGCTCCGAAGTGGCGCTCGCGCTCGAAGCGCAGAAGCTCGCCGCCGCCGAGGGCATCGCCGTGCGCGTCGTGTCGATGCCGTCGACCAGCGTGTTCGACCGGCAGCCCGCGGCGTGGCGCGAGTCGGTGCTGCCGCGCGGCGTGCCGCGGGTGGCGGTCGAAGCGGCGCATCCGGACTTCTGGCGCAAGTACGTCGGGCTCGAAGGTGAGGTCGTCGGCGTCGCGAGCTTCGGCGAATCGGCGCCGGCCGCTGCGCTGTACGAGCACTTCGGCATCACCGCCGGCGCGATCGCCGCAGCGATCCGCCGTGTCGCTCGAACCGCCGCGATCGCCGCCGAGTGAGTACGCCGATGTTCGACCTCGTTCTGTTCGATCTCGACGGCACGCTGATCGACACCGCGCCGGAGATCGCCGACGCGGTCAACGCGCTGCTCGCGGAGCAGCGTCTTCCGTGCGTCGAGGAGGCGCTCGTGCGCGACTGGATCGGCCACGGCACGCGCGAGCTGATGCGCGCGGCGCTCGCCGCCAGCCTGCGCAGCGCCGCGATCGCGCCCGAACGCGCGCCGGCGCTCGACGCGCTGATGCCCGCTTTCGGGCGCCATTACCTCGACCATTGCGGCAAGCGCAGCCGCGTGTTCGACGATGTCGAGCCCACGCTCGACGCGCTGCGCCATGCGGGCGTTCGCACGGCGGTCGTCACCAACAAGGAAGAGCGCTATGCGTACGCGGTGCTTGACGCGCACCGGCTGCGCGACTACCTGGATCTGGTGATCTGCGGCGACACGCTCGCCGCGAAAAAGCCCGACCCGCT
>JBKBSH010000488.1:0-1696 GCA_046291795.1 Burkholderiaceae bacterium
AACGTGTGCCCCGCCTTCAGCACCATCTCGTAGGCAGGCAGCGCGAGCTGCGCGTCCATCAGCCGCTTGGCCTCGGCCTCGAACAGGTTGAACTGTCCGAGCAGCACCTGCGGGTCGCTCGCTTCGAAGTTGTACCTGCTCTGCTCGACCTCGTTCTGATGGAACACGTCGCCGTAGCGCAGCACCCGCTCGACGCCACGGTCGCGCCATCGGGTGTAGACGAGGTCGAAGACGTTGTCGACGTTCTGCAGATACATCGTCAGCCGCTCGAGCCCGTAGGTGATCTCGCCGGTGATTGGCCGGCACTCCAGCCCGCCTACCTGCTGGAAGTAGGTGAACTGCGTGATCTCCATGCCGTTCATCCACACCTCCCAGCCGAGTCCCCACGCGCCGAGCGTCGGGTTCTCCCAGTCGTCTTCGACGAAGCGGATGTCGTTCTTCCTCGTGTCGATGCCGAGCGCGGCGAGCGAGCCGAGGTACACGTCGATGATCTCCGGCGGCGAAGGCTTGAGCACGACCTGGTACTGGTGGTGCTGGTGCAGCCGGTTCGGGTTCTCGCCGTAGCGCGCGTCCTTGGGCCGGCGCGACGGCTGCACGTAGGCCGCGCGCCACGGCTCCGGGCCGATCGCGCGCAGGAAGGTCGCCGTGTGCGACGTGCCCGCGCCGACCTCGAGGTCGATCGGCTGCAGCAGCGCGCAGCCCTGCTGGTTCCAGTAGGTCTGCAGGCGAAGGATCGCTTCCTGGAAGGTGATCATCGCAGCTCGGTCGCTCGGTTCGACAGGGCGCGATTCTACGGGTGTGGCGCGCGGCCGGCCGCGAACGCTGCGAGCAGCAGCGTGGCGATCGCTGCGAGCGCGGGGGCGTCGCCGAGCCGCACGTACGGCGTCGTGCCGACGTGGCCGCGCACCTCGCCGTCGAGCGCGCCTTCGGTGTTGAACGGAAGCTGCGCGACGACGCGACCGCGCGCATCGACGATCGCGGTCGCACCCGTGTTGGTCGCGCGCAGCATCGGCCGCCCCGTTTCCAGCGCGCGCAGCCGCGAGATCTGCAGGTGCTGCGCGAGCGCGATCGAATCGTCGAACCACGCCAGGTTCGACAGGTTCAGCAGCAGCGTCGGCGCGTTGCCCGGGTCGCGCCACGCGTCGATGATCTCGGCGCCGAACAGATCCTCGTAGCAGATGTTCACGGCGATTCGCTGCCCCGCCAGCGCCATCGGCGGCTGGTACGCCGGCCCGCGCGCCTGGTCGCCGATCGGGATCGCCATCCGATCGACGAACCAGCGGAAGCCCGGCGGGATGAACTCGCCGAAAGGGACGAGGTGCCGCTTGCTGTAGCGCTGGGGCTGCGCGCCGGGGGCAAGCCCGATCGCGCTGTTGTAGTAGCGGCCGGGCGGATCCTCGACGAATACGCCGAAGACGAGTGCGCTGGCGCGCGAACCCGTGAAGTCGAGCAGATCGCGCGTGACGTGATCCGGCAGATACGCGAGCGGCAGCGGGAACACCGACTCGGGCAGCACGACGAGATCGGCGCGCTCGCCGGCACGCATCAATCGCATGTACGTGTCGTGCGCGCGCCGCAGACCTTCGGGGCCGAACTTGAGGTTCTGCGGGATGTTTCCCTGGACCAGGCGCACGCTTATCGGAGCGCCGGCGGCCTGCGTCCATTCGACCCGGCGCAGCGCCTCGCCGCCGGCGGC
>JBKBSH010000489.1:0-1625 GCA_046291795.1 Burkholderiaceae bacterium
CAGGTTGCGGCGGCGGAACAGCGCGAGTTCCTTGACGAGCTTGCGGTAGATCGCCGCGAGCTTGCGGTTGCCGGCGAACTCCACGAGCGCGTCGTGGAACTGCAGGTTCAGCAGGTGGTAGCCGTCGACGTCGCCACCTCGGGCCGCCGCCTCCATGCGGTCGACGATCGCGCGCACTTTCCTCAACTGCTCCGGTGTGATCGAGGTCGCGAGCCGGCGGCCGACCAGCTCGTCCATCACCGCGCGCAGGTCGTAGATCTCGACCGCCTCGTCGAGCGGTATGTCGCGGACGAAGACGCCGCGGTTTTTCTCCTGCCGCACGAGGCCCGCTTGCTCGAGCATGCGGAACGCCTCGCGGATCGGCCCCCGCGAGATGCCGAGCCGCTCGGACAGGCATGCCTCCGTGAGCTTCGCGCCGGGCGCGATTTCGCCGGCGAGGATCATCCGTTCGATCTCCTGCTGTGCGGCGGTCGACAGCGATGCGGTGCGCAACAGCGCGATGGTCGGGTGCGGGATCACTTGTGAAGCGGGCATGCCGCCAGTGTATGGCGGCACGGCCGGATTGTCGACAATCTGCAAAAAACAATTGACATCAAATTTCGGCGCTGCGTAGACTGGCCGCCGACGACGAGATGCCAAAGAGCACGGGGAGACACGGTCGCGCCGCGACGCAGCCGCGCTGAGCGGGTGCGCGGCGGTCACCGGTCGGTCACGCAACACGGTTAGCTTCGCGAGTCACCGCCGCCCGCCATGCGCGCGGTCGCACCGTGGAGTCCCATCGGGTGTCAGACAACAAGGAGGAGTTCATGACGTTCCGCAATCCGACGCTCGGCGTGTTGTGCGCCTTGGCGCTGTCGCTGGCCGCTGGCGGGGCAGCGGCGCAGAAGACCCAACTGACCGTCTATACCGCGCTCGAGACCGACCAGTTGAAGGCGTACCAGACGGCCTTCGAGAAAGCCCATCCGAACGTCGAGATCGTCTGGGTGCGTGACTCGACGGGCGTGATCACCGCCAAGCTGCTCGCCGAGAAGGTCAACCCGCGCGCCGACGTGATCATGGGCGTGGCTGCGACGAGCATGGCGATCTTCGATGCCGAGGGCATGCTGCAACCGTATGCGCCGAAGGGGCTCGAGCGAATCGCGCCGCAGTACCGCGATCCCAGGAACCCGCCCGCCTGGGTCGGCATGGACGTGTGGGGCGCGACGATCTGCTTCAACACGGTCGAAGCGGCCAAGCGCAACATCCCGAAGCCGGAGACGTGGAAAGACCTGACCAAGGCCGTCTACAAGGGCCAGATCGTGATGCCGCATCCGGCTTCCAGCGGCACCGGCTTCTTCGACGTGTCGGCGTGGCTGCAGCTGTGGGGCGAAGCCGAAGGCTGGAAGTACATGGACGCGTTGCACGAGAACATCGCGCAGTACATGCACTCGGGCTCGCGTCCGTGCGCGTCTGCCGCCAACGGCGAGTACGTCGTCGGCATCTCGTTCGAGTACCGCGCCAACCGCGAGAAGGCGCAGGGCAAGCCGATCGACCTCGTGTTCCCGAAGGAAGGGCTCGGCTGGGACCTCGAGGCGATCGGCATCCACAAGGGCACCAAGAACCTCGCCGCCGCGCAGCGGCTGCTC
>JBKBSH010000490.1:0-1610 GCA_046291795.1 Burkholderiaceae bacterium
CGCGGCCATCGCGCCGACCAGCAGGCGGTTGGCACGCAGCCACGGCAGCGCCTCCCTGCGCACGCGTTTCGCGAGCGCGCGGACGCGCTGCGCGAACGACTCCGCCGATGCTTCTTGCGGCGGCTGCGGGTCGGCCGGCGGGCGCGGCGTCGCGGGCGGCTGCGGAATCGTTCGCGGCACGGTCGCCGGCGCCGCGTCGTCGCGCATCAGCGCTTCGCGTGGCGGCGCGGTCAGCGGAATGCCGATCGTTCCGGGGGCCACGTGTTCCTTGCGCTCGATCCAAAGGAAGGCGGTCAGCGCGTCGCGCAGATCGCCGGCGCTGCGGTGCGAAGCCGGCGAATCCGGGTCGAGCGTCTCATCGACGATCTTCGCCAGCGCCAGCGGCGCGTCGGTGCGCAGTGTGGCGACCGGCGCCGGCTTGTCGCCCTTGGGCGCGCGGCCGGTCAACATCATGTACAGCAGCGCCGCGATCGCGCGCACGTCGGCGCGTCGCGTTTCCTCGGCGAGCTCGTTCTGGAAGTACGGCAGCAGCCGCTCGGTGCGCGCGAGCGCGTCCTCGCCGCCAGTTCCGCCGTCGATCCAGCCGCCGAAGCCTTCGACCTTCGGCGCGCCGCCGCTTTGCAGGATCACGTGTTGCGGGCCGAGGTGGCCGTGCGCGATGCCCTGGCCGTGCGCGTAGTCGATCGCGTCGGCGATGCGCGCCGCGATGCTCGCGGCATGGACGAACTCCGGGCGCCAGCGGCTCGCGAGCAGCTCGTGCAGCGGTCGGCCGGCGACGCGCTCGATCGCGAGGTAGCCGACGTTGTGGATGCGGCCGGCGTCGAAGACGGTGACGATGTGGGGATGGTGCAGCTTGCCTGCGGCCTGCGCCTGCCGTACGAAGGCCGCTTCGAGCGCGGAGATCTCGGCTTCGGTGCTTTCCTTGCCGTCGGCAGGCGGCGGCATCTGTACGGCCTTGAGCACGACCTCGCGATGCATCACCGGATCGGCCGCGACGTACGACACGCTTGAGCGGTCGCGCCGCAGTTCGCGCAGGATCGCGTAGCGGCCGATCAAGCGCAGGTTCGGAGACAACGCTTCGCTCATGCGTGCTGCGTCGGGGCAGGCGGGTTCGCGCGAGGGTAAGGCAAGGCCCACCGGTGTGCCAATCGCGTTTCGGTAGGGCATACGGCGGACAGGCCGTGATGTCCGGCCCGTGGCGTGGCTCGCTTCGACAAAGCGATCACGCGTGTGCCGAACCCATTGGACGGCTGCGCTAGAAGCGATGCTGCAGCGTGACCGTCTGGCCCGCGCGGACTTCGATGCGGGTCGTGTACGGCGGCGCCGCTCCGTTGCGGACCTCGATCGTGTGCAGTCCCGGCGCGAGCGCGAGCCTGGTCAGCGGCGGCGACACGCCCTGGGTCGTGCCGTTGACGACGACTTCGCCCCACGGCGCGATCGCGAGCGTCACGGTGCCGATGGCCGGCGCGGCCGGCGCACTGTCCGCTTTCGTCTCGCGCGGACGGCGCGCCTCGAGCGCCACGCGCGGACGCGGCGAGTCCGCGGACGCGGCGCGTCCGCCAGCGTCCTTCCCGGCGCTGTCAGCCGCAGCGGGCTGCAGGGGCGGCGGG
>JBKBSH010000491.1:0-1584 GCA_046291795.1 Burkholderiaceae bacterium
CGTCAGCACGTCGCGCGCGGGCGCAGCGATCTTCTGCCTGCGCAACTGCTGCTCGGCGATCTGGACGCGCGTCTGCAGTTCGACCTGCGTGATCACCTCGTCGTTGACGACCGCGACGATGCGATCGAGCGGCTTGCTCGTCGTCGCCGTACGGGTCTGCGCCGCCGCGCAAAGCGCGGTCGCCCACAACGCGGCAAGCAGCGCGAGGCGCGCCGCGCGGGGCGCCCGCAGGAGTCGGGTCATCGACGACGCCGTAAAATAGGAACGCCCCGGCGCGCGCGGGGGCGGATTGATGACTTGATAGCCCGGGATATTACGCCGCAGCGCCTCGACCGGGCTGGTGCCGATGCTGGCGAGCCCGTTGAGCTCGAGCTGCACGAACACGGTCGTCGTCGCTTCGTTGACCGCGGTGGCAAATCGCTGCGCGACGATCCGCGTCGTCCAGCAGTCGGCCTTGTACTCCACGCCGCCGAGCAGCTCGACCCAGCGGCGATCGCGCTGCGAGTAATTGACGCGGGCCACGCCGTACCACCTGGTCGACAGCGGCCATTGCGCGGCGATGTCGATCTGCTGCAGCTCGTCGAGCTTGTAGCGGTACGCGAGCGACAGCACGGACGCCGGCCGCGGCTGGTAGCGCACCCCGGCCGTCGCGCGAACGACCTGGCCGAGTTCGGTCGAGTGCTGGACCGCGACGTCGGTGATCCAGTGCCGGTGCAGAAAGCCGCTCACCGCGAACAGCACGTCCGACGCCGCGCCCGTGCGCGGCACCCCGCCCGGCAGCACCACGTTCTGTGGCGAGCGATAGAAGCGCTGCCCGATCGCCGCGCGCATCCGCTCCGCGCCGCTCAGCGGGTCGAGAACGCGCCCGACCAGCGCGGCGGTGAGCTGGTCGGCCTGGCCGATGCGGTCGCCGCCGACGAACACGTTCTCGGTGAACAGCTGCGCGAAGTTGAAGTCCGCCAGCGCGCTGTCGAAGTTCGGCAGTGCGTTCTGGTCGCGGTACGGGATGTACGCGTAGAACAGGCGCGGCTCGATCGTCTGCACCGACGCTGCGCCGAACCATGATGCCTCGCGCTCGAACACGAGCCCGCTGTCGAGCGAAGCGATCGGCACGTTGCGCGTCGGCGAAGCGTCGGCGCGCCGCGTGGCGTCGAGCGAATATGCGGTCGAGTGCAGTTGCAGTCGCGGCACGACGAACCATCCCGGCGCCTGCAGCGGATACGCGACGCTGGGGTTCAGGATCACGCGCGAACCCGTTTCGAGCGACGGGTGCTCGAAGTGCGTCGCGTCGGCGGCGAACGCCAGGTCGAAGCCCGCCAGATCGTCGCGCCGCGCGTTGAACGCGAGCTGCGGCACGCGCTCGTACGGCTTGACCACCGGCGCCAGCGGATCCTGCAGCGTCTGGTTCTTCGTGATCCGCAGCGCGGCGTTCCAGTACGGTCGGTTGTAGCCGACGAAGCCTTCCTGCGGCAGCACGGCCTGCGCGCTGCCGACGATCGTGCGCGAGAAGTCGACGAAGAACCGGTCGTCGGTGACGCGGTTGTAGTTCAGGCCCGCGACCACGCCGGTCGGCGCGGCGTACTC
>JBKBSH010000492.1:0-1562 GCA_046291795.1 Burkholderiaceae bacterium
AATGCGCACGTGGCCTGGGGTTTCACGAACACGGGGCCCGACGTGCAGGATCTGTATCTGGAGCGCGTCAACCCTGCCGATCCGGGCGAGTACCAGACGCCGGACGGCTACGTGCGCTTCGACACGCGCACCGAAGTCATCCGCGTGCGCGGCGGCGAAGACGTCCGGCTCGTCGTCCGCGGCACGCGGCACGGGCCGGTGATCTCGGGCGCGCTTGCCGCCGTGGACCGCGCGCTGCCGCGCGGCGAAGCGCGTTACGTGCTCGCACTGCGCTGGGCGGCGCTGGAGCCCGCCGACACGACGATGCGCGCGCTGCGCGCAATGAATCGCGCGCGCGACGCGGGCGAATTCGAGCAGGCGCTGCGCGACTGGCAGCTCGTTCAGCAGAACATCGTGTTCGCCGATGTGGAAGGCCGCATCGGCATGGTCGCGCCCGGCCGCATCCCCGTCCGCCGCGCCGACAACGACCTGATGGGGCTCGTGCCGTCGCCCGGCTGGGACGCGCGCTACGACTGGCAGGGGTGGCTCCCGTTCGAAGCGCTGCCGCGCGTGATCGATCCGGAAAGCGGCGTCATCGTCACCGCCAATCACAAGATCACGCCGCCGGGCTACCGCGCGTATCTCACGTCCGAGTGGTACCTGCCGTATCGCGCGCAGCGCATCGCCGGACTGATCGAGTCGCAGCCGTTGCACACGCCGGACAGTTTCAAGCGCATCCAGGCCGACGTCGTCTCGCTCGCCGCGCGCGATCTGCTTGCCGCGACTGCCAACGTGCAGCCGCGGTCGGCCGCGGCGCGCATCGCGCTGGAGCGGCTGCGCGCGTGGGATGGGTCGATGGCGGTCGACGCGCCCGAGCCGGTGCTGCTGCATGCGTGGCTGCGCAGACTGCGGTCGCGCATCTTCGACGACGAGCTGGGCGTGCTGGCGCCCGATTTCGTCGCATCGGCCGAACTCGTGCAGACCACGCTGAACGTACTGACCGGCCGAACGCGCGCGCGCGACTGGTGCGACGACGCGACGACCGCGCGGCGCGAAACCTGCGACGAACTCGCCGCAGAGGCGCTCGAAGCGGCCGTCGGCGATCTCGCCCGTGACGGGCGCGATCTGCTCGCGCTGCGCTGGGGGGACTTCCACCGCGCGGTGCTCGAGCACCGTCCGCTGTCGAACGCGGGCTTCCTGCGCGACTGGTTCCAGCTCGCTGCGCCGGTGCCGGGCGACAGCTTCACGATCAACGTCGGCCAGCTTTCGCTGCGCGGCGACCGGCCCTACGACACGCGCCATGCCGCGAGCCTGCGCGCGATCTACGACCTGTCGGATGCGGGCGGCGACGCCTGGATGTTCGCGACCGGACAAGTCGGCCATCCGCTGTCGTCGCAATACGGCGCCCTGCTGCGCGCGTGGCAGAACGTCGAGCATCTGCCGCTGCGCTGGGTGGGGCTGCGGGAGGGCGAGGCCGGCACGCGGCTCGTGCTCAGGCCGCGTTGACGTCGCCCAGCCGGCCGGCGCCGCAGCGCGCGCCGTGAGGAACGAACGGACGGCAGCGCGCGCGTGAACGCGCGTGC
>JBKBSH010000493.1:0-1506 GCA_046291795.1 Burkholderiaceae bacterium
GCCCGCGCTTGACGATGTCGCCGGTCTTCACGACCAGCTTGCTCGCATGTGCGTACAAGGTCGAAAGCCCGTTGCCGTGGTCGATCTGGACGCTGTTGCCGTAAACCGGGTTCGCCTCGGCGGTCGCAACCACCCCGCCGGCAGCAGCGAAGATCGGCGTCCCGATCGGTGCCGCGAAGTCGACCCCCGCGTGCATCGCGAGCTGTCCGGTGAATGGGTCGGTCCGCATGCCGAAGCCCGATCCGACGAAACCTTCGCTGACCGGCGTGTTCTGCGGGAGCAGCGCGCGCCGCACCTGCGCCGACACGAGCTCCGACTCGATTACGTCCATGTAGTCCGCGCGATGCTCGACGCCGCGCGCGATCCGCTGCAACTCGTCTTGCAGCTCGGCGAGCGTCATCGCGCGCGCGCCGACGGTCGGCTCCGCTCCACCACGGCCCGGCAACTCCTTGAAGCTGAACTCCTCGGGGCGGATGCCGGACATCTTCGACACGCGTTCGCCCAGCGCGTCGAGCCGCATCAACTGCGCCTGCATTTCGCCCAGCTTGCGGGCCATCGCGGTGACGTTGTCGCGCACGAACTGCTCGTTGCGCGCGACCTCGTCGCGCATGATGAACGTCACGATCTCATGAACCAGCGGGATGCGGACTTCGGCCGCCGCACGGAAGGTGACCGCATACAGCCCGATCACCGCCGCAAGTACGGCGGAAAGCAGGCCCGCGGCCGCGATCAGCAGCATTCGCCTGTCGACCGTGATCGTGCGGGCCCGCGACAAGCGTGGATCGACGACTATGATTTGCACTCTCAACCTCCAGCCTGTGCCAAGCCTCCATCCCGAAGCGCTGCACGGGTCTTTCTTCGTTCTGCAGCCCGACCGCCGATGACCCGCCGTGCCAAGACACTCGCCGATGCGCTGGACGAAACGCCGGCCATCGCGCAACTGCTGTCACGCCTGCACGCCTCGCAGTCCGTTGCCCGGATCATGGCGGCTGCCTCGCCGCCGATCGGCGGCGGCTTCGATCCGCTCCGCCCCGGAGCCTGCGAGCTGCGCGGCGGGCTCTTGCTTCTTACCGCAACTTCGTCGGCGCAAGCGGCCAAATTGCGGCAGGAATGCCCGAGACTGCAGAAACTCCTGACACAGCAGGGGCTTGACCTTAACGAAATCAAGGTGCGAATTCAACCCGCGCCCTTGCCTTACCGCGAAGAGGCGACCCGCGCGACTCAAGTCCGCACCGCCGATGAATCTCCTCGGCAGTTGGCTGAACGGACCAAGAGTATCGAGGCCCCGCTTCAGTTTGCCGATGAGCTTGCACTTACTTTGACTGATTCTCCGGTACGGCAGGCGATCGAGCGGCTCCGTGCCGTGCTGCGCGCCGGACTCACCAGAAGCCGCTAGGCGCGACGCATCGCCTCTTCGCCTGGCGGCCGACTCAGAAGTTGTGAATCTTTCTACTGCGCGGCCCGCTGGCGTCGTTGCGCGGTGCTCGGGCCTCGCCTATCTGCTTG
>JBKBSH010000004.1:0-22998 GCA_046291795.1 Burkholderiaceae bacterium
CACTTCATCGGTGGACTCGTTCAGCATTGCCTTCAGCCAAATTTGGCACGTCGCTCGACGGTGATTCGGCGAACTGGCACCTGAATACTGACGGCTGGACGCCTCCGGTTCATCTAAAGATATGGCGGCCGACAGCCGATGTGTGGGATGGAGATTCGCGTTGCGCGCCGGAACGCACGCTGGCAGGCATAGTGACCACAGGCCAACAAATTTCGATCAAGTAAGCGCTGGCTCAGTATTTCTGGAGCGACGCGTACACATCATTCGGCGGCGGCGCGCGATAGCGCGGCAGCGACGGTCGGCGACGATCCCGACGACTGGAAGCCCGCCGGACGATGAAGAAGGGCGTGCGTACGTCGCCCCCGTCGGCGCTTCGCGACCCTGGCCGAGAGGCCCTCACCGGTGGGCAAACTCGCTCCGTGGCACGGCCCGCGAACGCGAACGGACTTGGGCACGTGTCGAGCCCGCACGGACTAGCCGCCCCGCGGGATGTTTCGCCTAGGCCGTCCGCGCTATCAAAAAACCATCCGCCGTGCCGAAGCCGGAAGGGATACGTTGAACCGCGAACTGCTGCGATGGTGCTGTCCGAGATGCTTGCCTGCCCGCCGACGGTGCGCTTGTCGCGCGACGGCGACCGCGGCCGCCGCCCCGGAGGGTTCGTGCACTCCGTTCTGAGCTTCACGCGGCTGGAGATCCCGGAGGTCGAACTGTTCGAAACGGCGGTGACGTTTCCGCCGGCCACCGATCCGCTGACCGCGCACGACGAACTGGCCAAGGTGTTCGGCCACAAGGCCGGCTTCGGCCACTTCCTGTTCCGCGCCGACAGCTCCGTGCCGGGCCGCTACTGGGTGCAGTCGGTCGAGCCGTGGTCGCGCTGGCCCGAGCAGGCGCTGAGCGCGCTCGAACCCAAACGCGTCGTGATCCAGCTCGCCGAGGGCCTGATGTACCGCTTCACGCTTCCGGTGTGCGCCGGCCGCGAATTCCTGCACGACAAGGAAAAGCGGGTCGTTCCATACGAAACCGCCGAACAAGTGCACGCCTGGTTCAACGGCAACGCCGCGCAGTTCGGCATCAAGCCGTTGATGGTCGACGTGTCGATGCGCACGCTGCGCTTCCCGCACGGGGAACACCGCTTCAAGGTCCAGCACGCGGTGCTCGAGGGCGCGCTCGAGGTGGTGCAAGCCGAGCGGCTGCGCCGGCGCATCCTCAAGGGCTTCGGCTACTACCGCCGCACCGGCCTGGGGATGCTCCAGCTTTCGGCTTGAGCGCCCCTTGATTGCACCGCTCGCCGCCCCGACCTGCCCGGTCGGAGGTTCCCCAATGATCGATGCGAATCAGACTTCTTTTTCCCGCGACGTGATCGAGGCCTCGCGCGAGGCCCCGGTATTGGTCGACTTCTGGGCTCCCTGGTGCGGACCGTGCCGCATGCTCGGCCCGATGCTGGAGAAGCTCGAAGCCGAATACGGCGGCCGCTTCCGCCTGGTCAAGGTCAACTCCGACGAAAACCCCGAGCTGGCGGCGCAGTTCCGTGTCCGCAGCATTCCGTATGTGGTCGCCTTCGTCGACGGGCAGCCGGTCGACGCCTTCGTCGGCGTTCTACCCGAAGGCCAGTTGCGGGCGTTTCTCGCCAAACTGCTGCCGGACCCGAGCGAGATCGAACGGCGCAAGGCGCTGAAGCTCGCCGACGCAGGCGCCTGGGACGAAGCCGCCGCCGCGCTGCGTGCGGCGATCGCGCTCGATCCGGCCAACGACGCGGCGCGGCTCGACCTCGCCGCGCTGCTGCTGGAGCGGATGCCGCCGCCCGTGACCGAGGCACGGACCGCGGAGGCACGCGAAGTCCTCGCCCATGTCTCGGCGGCAACGAAGCTGGAAGCTCGCTATCGCGCGCTGCTCACACACCTGGACAGCCTCGCGCAGGCCGCGCGCCTGCCGTCGGCCGACGAGCTGCAGCGACGCATCGAGGCGCAGCCCGCCGATCTTCAGGCACGGCTCGATCTGGCCCGGCTTTACATCGCGCAGCGGCGCTTCGAGCCGGCGCTCGAGCAGTTGCTGGAGATCGTCTCGCGCGACCGCACGTTCGGCGACGACATCGGCCGCAAGACGATGCTCGCGGTGTTCGAGATGGCCACCGACCAGCCGGCGCTCGTGTCGCAGTACCGGCGCAGGCTCGCGGCCGAGCTGCACCGGTAAAGGCGGCGCAACCGGCCGCGCGCCGGCCTGTCGTCTTCGCCTGTCCGGTTCGGTGCCGAGCGCCGCGACGCGTCGGCGCCGAACGGCAAGACCGTCGCGCCGAGTCGAGAAGCTGAGCGCCGACTGCGAGCCGCGCGCGGCGCTCTCCCGGTCATCGTCCCCCGGCAAGGCCGTCAGCCGCTCAAAGTCGGGCGAGCGCATCGAGCACGGTGCGCTCGGTCAGCAGCTCGGGCAACACCTGCGCGCCGCCCCTGCCGTCGTACAGCACGTACAACGGCACGCCGTTGCGGTTGAAACGGGCGAGCTCCTCCGTGATCTCGGGGTCCCGATTGGTCCAGTCGGCGCGCATCAACGTGACGCCACGCGCCCGGAAGGCGTTCTCCACGTCGGCAGCGGTCAGCACGAGCCGCTTGTTGGCCTGGCACGTGACACACCACGCAGCGGTGAAATCGACGAACACCGGCTTGCCCGCGGCGATCGCCTGCGCCATCGCAGCGCTCGACCACGGCTGCCATTGCACGGCGTCCGTCACGCCAGCAGCCTGTGCGCGACCGGCCGCATCGTTGCCGGCGCCGGTCGCGGAAACGGTGGCGTATGCGGCCACCAGCGCCGCGCCGAGCGCGACCCAGCGATAGCGCGGCACGCCGCGCTGCGCCAGCCCGAGCGCCCACGCGGCCATGCCGAGCAGCACCAGCGCGAGCAGCAGCAACCCGACCGCGTCGACATCGACCTGCTGCGCCAGCACCCACAGCAGCCACACGCAGGTCGCGAACATCGGGAACGCCATGATCTGCCTGAAGCGTTCCATCCACGCCCCAGGCCGCGGCAGCCGTGCGAGCAGCCGCGGGAACGCGGTCAGGACGACGTAAGGCGCCGCCATGCCGACGCCGAGCATCGCGAACACCGCGAGCGCAATCGACGCCGGCTGCGTGATCGCGTAGCCGAGCGCGGCACCCATGAACGGCGCAGTGCACGGCGCCGCGACGACCACCGCGAGCACGCCCGTGCCAAAGCTGCCCGACAGCCGCTCGCCCGCAAGCCGCTCGCCGACGCGCGTGTTGGCGAGCCCGGTACCCCAGGTGAACTCGAACGCGCCGAGCAGGTTCAGCCCGATCAGGAAGAACAACCCCGTCAGTGCCGCGACGACCCACGGCGTCTGCAGCTGGAACCCCCAGCCGAGCTGCGCGCCGGCCGCGCGTAGCGCGATCAGTCCCGCAGCGAGCAGCACGAAACTCGCGACCACGCCCGCGGCATAGGCCATGCCGTGCGCCAGCAGCGAAGGATGCAGAAGGTGCGCCTCGTCTTCGGCGCGCTGGTGCTGCACGAGCCCGAGCAGCTTCAGCGAAAGCACCGGGAAGACGCAGGGCATCAGGTTCAGCAGCAGTCCGCCGACGAGGGCGCCGGCCAGAGCGAACCACAAAGTCACCGGCGCGCCGCCTTCGACCGGCGCCGCCGCGGCGACGACCGGCACCGTGCCCGCCGCGAGCGGCACCGACACGATACCGGCCCAGCCCCCGCGGTCCGCGTGCGCCGGGCCGCCGTCGACGACGAGCACGCCCTTGAGCGCCTTGAACTCGGGTGCCACCGGCTGTGCCGCCGTCAGGTACAGCGCAGCGAGGTCGCCTTCGCGGCGCAGGATCTGCTGCGCGGCCGGCTCGATGCGCGCCTCTTCGAGCGGAAAGAATTCGACGGCTCGGGCGCCGCCCGGCCGGAAAGCGAGGCGGATGCGCGTGTCCTCGATCGTCGCGCTCGCGCCCTCGAGCGCGACCGGCTGCGGGACGCGGCTGCGCATGGCCGCGAACTGCGCAGCGTGCCGCGAAGGAGCGGCCGCTTCGCGCACCGGCAGCGCGAGTTTCAGATCCGCGCCGCCGGGGATGCAGACGTCCTTGCAGATCAGCCAGTCGGCGCGGGCGGCCAACTCGACGGTGCCGCCGGCTGCGAGCGCGGGCGGCGGCGTCAACGTCGTGAGCAGCAGCACCTCGCCTTCGTAGCCGAAGTTCATCAGCGGGCCGACCGGGAAGCGTTGCGGCACCGGCCATTCGATCGGCCCCGCCTGCCAGCCCGCGGGCAGCCGCCACTTGATCTGCGTGGGCAGCCCCGAGTCGCCCGGCACCTGCCAGTACGTATGCCAGTGCGGATCGTGCTTGAGCCGCAGCGCGACCTGCAGCGGCTGGCCCGGGACCGCGGCGTCGGTGGCAGCGACGAGTTCGGATTCGATGTTGTCGCCGCGCACCGGCTGCGCCGAGGCGGCAGCCGCAAGTGCCGCCAGCGAAAGGACGAGGATCCGGACGAACATGGGCATGCTGGCTTCGTACGCGGTACGGGTCGGGAGTTCCCCGCGAACCCTTGCGGGACGCCGGGGCCGCAGTCAGATCGAGGCGAAGGCTTCGCGGGCGGCTGCGACCGTGGCGTCGATCGCGGCGTCGTCGTGCGCGGCGGAGACGAAACCGGCCTCGAATGCCGACGGCGCCAGATACACGCCGCGCGCGAGCATCGCGTGGAAGAAGCGGTTGAAGCGCTCCCGGTCGCAGGCCATGACCTGCGCGTAGCTCGCCGGCACCTGTCGCGTGAAATAGATGCCGAACATGCCGCCCACCGCGTCTGCGCTGAAATCCACTTTGGCGGCGCGCGCCGCACCGGCCAGCCCGTCCACGAGCTTTCCGGTCTGCGCCGCGAGCCGGTCGTAGAAGCCCGGCGCCTGGACCAGCTTCAGCGTGGCCAGCCCGCAGGCGACCGCGACGGGATTGCCCGACAGCGTGCCGGCCTGGTAGACGGGACCGAGCGGCGCCAGGTGCTTCATCACCTCGCGCTTTCCGCCGAAGGCCGCCATCGGCATGCCGCCGCCGATCACCTTGCCGAGAACGGTCAGGTCGGGCTCGATCGCGTAGAGCGACTGCGCGCCGCCCAACGCGACGCGAAAGCCGCTCATCACCTCGTCGAAGATCAGGATCGCCCCGTGCTTCGTGCACAGCGCGCGCATCGTTCGCAGGAACTCGGGCGTGCCGCGCACCAGGTTCATGTTGCCGGCCACCGGCTCGACGATCACGCCGGCGATGTCGTCGCCGTGCGCCCTGAACGCGTCTTCGAGCTGCTGCGCGTCGTTGTAGTCGAGCACCAGCGTGTGCTGCGTGATTTCCGCCGGCACGCCGGCCGAGCTGGGATGGCCGAAGGTCAACGCGCCCGAGCCCGCCTTGACCAGCAGGCTGTCGGCGTGGCCGTGGTAGCAGCCTTCGAACTTGACGATCTTGCGGCGACCCTTGCCATGCCCCGCCGCACCGCGCGCCAGCCGGATCGCGCTCATCGCGGCTTCGGTGCCCGAAGAAACGAGCCTGACCTGCTCGATCGACGGCACGAGTCTGATCAGCGTCTCGGCCATCTCGACTTCGGCTTCGGTCGGCGCACCGAACGACAGACCGCGCGCGGCCGCCTCCTGCACCGCGCGAACGACCGCGGGGTGTGAATGCCCGACGATCATCGGGCCCCACGAGCCGATGTAGTCGACGTAGCGCCTGCCGTCGGCATCCCAGAAGTACGCGCCTTCGGCGCGGTCGATGAAGCGCGGCGTTCCGCCGACCGAGCGGAACGCGCGCACCGGCGAGTTGACGCCGCCGGGGATCGAGCGCTGCGCACGCTCAAACAGTCGTTCGTTGCGATTCATGTTCGTCCTGACCCGCCTTGAAATTCGAGATCAGCGTGCGCGCCGCCGCTGCCGGCTCGGCCGCGTCGTACACCGCCGTGATCAGCGCCGCGGCGTGCGCGCCTGCGGCGGCGACCTGCGCGATGTTCTCGGCGCCGATGCCGCCGATCGCGACGACGTGCATGCCGGCGGCGCGCGCCTTCGCGAGCAGCGCGAGCGGAGCGCGGACCGCGGCCGGCTTGGTCGCTGAAGCGAACACCGAGCCGAAAGCGACGTAGTCCGCGCCTGCGGCCAGCGCCCTTTCCGCGCGCGCAAAGTCGTCGTAGCACGACACGCCGACGGCCATCGCCGCACCCGCGCGTGAGAGCCGCGGCAGCGGATCGGGGTCGTCGCGGCCGACGTGAACGCCGTCGGCGTGCACCTCGAGCGCAAGGCCCACGTCGTCGTTGACGACGAGCTTGGCGCCGTACGCGAGCGTCAGCGCTCGCAGCGCGCGCGCCTGCATGCGGCGCGTTGCGGCGTCCGCGCGCTTGTTGCGGTACTGCAGCCAGCGCACGCCGGCGGCGAGCGCCGCCGCGGTCGCCGCCAGCAGCCGGGGCGTATCGCTCCAGTCGGGCGTCAGCAGATAGACGCCGCGCGGCGCCTCAACGCGCGTCATCGTCGTCCGGATCCGGGACGTCGTCGCTCGCCCAGAACAGGCGGTCGGGCACGGCGTCGCCCATGCCGAGCCGGAAACCGCCGGCGAGCGCCTGCGCGAGGAACTCGTTGGCTTCGCGGACCGCGTCGCCCGCGTCGATGCCCTGAGCGAGCAGCGCGGCGATCGCCGCCGACAGCGTGTCGCCGGCACCGCGGAACGGCAGGTCGACGCGCTCGATGCTTTCGTTCTGCACGCTGCCGTCGTCGCCGAACAGACGGTTGATCAGCAAGTCGCTGGTCGATTCGGCGCTGGTGATCAGCGCGTACTCGGCGCCCCACTCGAGCAGCTTCCTCGCACACTCGGCGGCCCCGAACTCCTCGGCCGCATCGTCGTCGGTGGCCACCGCGATCATCCGGCGTGCCTGCGCGAGGCTCACGGTCAGCACCGTGGTCTGCGGCAGCAGCAGCTCGCGCATCGCGGCGATCAGGTCCGGATCGAATCCGGCCTGCTCGCCGGCTGCGGAAAGAAAGGGGTCGAGAACGACCGGCAGGTCCGGATAGTCGGCGAGGATCTCGGCGATCGCCTGCGCATTGTCGGCGCTGCCGACCGCGCCGACCTTGAACGCGGCCACCGGCATGTCCTGCAGCACGACCCGCGCCTGATCGTCGATCCACTCGTCGTCGACGACCAGAACGTCTTCGACGCGCCGGCTGTCCTGCACGACCACGCCGGTGATCGCGCACGCCGCATGGCAACCCATGGCCGCGCAGGCGAGTGCATCGGCGAGCACGCCGCCGGCACCGGTGGGATCCGACATCGCGAACGCGAGGACGGTGGGCGGGACGTGCGTGGACATGCGTATCGGAACGTGGGCGTGGACCGGCGCTTCAAGGGCGGAAGCGCGATCACCTGAAGCCGGATTAATGATCGAAAACGCCCTCTTTTGCGGGCACAAGTTATGATGCGGGACGCTCAGTATGTTATCGGAAACGCTCAAGTCTCCAGGCGCAATGACGACCAAGGTTGCGACACGAACATGGATGTGCCTCATTTGCGGCTGGATCTACGACGAGGCGGCCGGGCTGCCCGATGAGGGCATCGCACCCGGGACCCGCTGGGAGGACATCCCGCCCAACTGGACCTGCCCCGAGTGCGGTGCACGGAAGGAAGATTTCGAGATGGTCGAGATCTGATCGCGCGCGCCGCGACCGCTGCGTGCCGCGCGGGTCCGGCCGCGGACGAGCGACCGGTACGCGCCCGACCGACGACGGCGCGACCCGAGTGGAGGTGGTTTCGAGACATGGCGGCTCAGGACTTCACGGACATCCGCGGCAAGAAGGTGATGGTGATCGACGACTCGAACACCATCCGGCGCAGCGCGGAGATCTTCCTCACGCAGGCGGGCTGCCAGGTGATCCTGGCCCAGGACGGCTTCGAGGCGCTCGCCAAGATCAACGACCACCAGCCCAACATCATCTTCTGCGACATCCTGATGCCGCGCCTGGACGGCTACCAGACGTGCGCGCTGATCAAGCGCAGCCCGCGCTTCAACAAGACGCCGGTCGTGATGCTGTCGTCGAAGGACGGCCTGTTCGACCGCGCTCGCGGGCGCATGGTCGGCTCCAGCGAGTACCTGACCAAACCGTTCACGAAGGACAGCCTGCTGTCGGCCGTCCGACAGTATTCGATCAACTGACTTCGATCCACGCCAAGCTCCTGCCCGTTCAGAGGAGGTCACCGACATGCCGATCAAGAAAGTGCTCGTCGTCGACGATTCGCCCACCGAACGCTACTTTCTGACCGAGCTGCTGACGAAGAACGGCTTCGCCGTGTCGGCCGCCGAGAGCGCCGAGGAGGCGGTGATCAAGCTGCGGGCAAGCCAGCCCGACCTGATCCTGATGGACGTCGTCATGCCGGGGCAGAACGGCTTCCAGCTCACGCGCCAGCTTTCGCGCGACCCGGCCACGCAGAACATCCCGATCATCATGTGCACCAGCAAGAACCAGCAGACCGACCGGATCTGGGGTCTGCGGCAGGGCGCGCGCGACTACGTGACCAAGCCGATCAAGGCCGACGAGTTGCTGGAGAAGATCGCCGCGTTGGGCTGATCGACGAAACGCACCGATGGAAGCCGGCAAACACCTCGTCAAACTGCGCGACTTCTCGACGCAGCTCGCCGAACGGCTGAAGGCCGCGCCGCAGACCGCGGCCGAGCCGACGCGGCTGGCGATGCGGATCGGCGCGGAGAACTATCTGCTCGCGATGGAGCAGGCCGGCGAGATCGTCTCGGTCCCGGACATCGCGCCGGTTCCCTGGACCAAGCCGTGGTACCGCGGGCTGGCAAACGTGCGTGGGCGGCTCGTCGGCGTGATCGACCTGATGCAGCTGGCGGGCCGGCAGCCGCTCGCCCCCGACCAGGCGAGCCAGATGCTCCTATTGGGCGAGAGCCTGAAGGTCAACGCGGCGATCCTGGTGACGCGCGCGTTCGGCCTGCGCAATCTCAAGGATCTCGAACCGGTCGGCCGCGGCGGCGAAGGCGCGCCGTCGTGGGAAGCGGGTCGCTTTCGCGACTTGAACGGAACGGTGTTGACCGAACTCGACCTCGGGCGTCTGGTGACGTCGGAGGCGTTTGCGTCGATAGGCACCTGAAGGCGACGCCGCCCGGAGCGCGCGGTGCGCCCCGGCGCCCGGAAGAAGAATCGCCGACAGGCGGAAGTGCGGAGGAAGGCATGGCATTGGACCTCGGAGCGACGATGAAGAAACCCGGCGCCAAGGAAGAAGCAGCGGCGGAAGGATCGGGCGAGCCCTTCCGCTACACCGAATTCGCACCGATCGACGCGCCGCCCGCGCCGCCGCGCAAGGGGCGCAAGTCGGCGCCGCCGACGCAGCGCATCGAGCGCGATGCCCCGCTCGGCGCGCCTGCCGCGAATTTCACGACGCGGCTGCTCGAGCGGCTGGTCGCCGCGCGCCTGCCGCTGATCGGCGACAAACCGGTCGCCACCCAGGTGCAGGTGCTGATGATCCTGACGGCGCTGTCGGCGCTGATCGTGCTGGTCGTGCTGGTCATCGACCTGCGGCTCGCGTCCAACGGCGCGACGCAGATCGAGATCACCGGCGACACGCTGATGCATACGCAGCGCCTGGCGAGGACCGCGCCGAGCGCCGTGCAAGGCAACCGCGGCGCGTTCGCCGAGCTGAAGGACAGCCGCGACCGGATTTCGGCCAACCTCGCCGCGCTCGAAAGCGGGGACGACCGCGTGGCGGCCTCGTCGGCCGAGATCCAGCCGATGCTCGCGAGCGTGATCGAACGCTGGAAGGCGTCGGAGGCGGCCGCGTCGATGATCATCACGCAGGAAAAAACGCTGCTCGCCTTCGGCGACGTGATCAGGCGCATCAACGATGCGAGCCCGCGGCTCGCGCAGTTGACCGAGGAGGTGTCCGCGCTGAAGCTGCAACAGGGCGCCGGCGCGCGCGAGATCGCCGCCTCGGGCCAGCTCGTGATGCTGACTCAGCGTCTCGGCAAGAGCGCGAACTCGCTGGTCGCCGGCGAGACCGCCAACGCCGAGGTCGCGCTGCAACTCGGCCGCGACATCAACCTGTTCCGCGATCTGACCCAGGCGCTGCTCGCCGGCAACGACACGCTGCGCATCCCCCCCGCAAGCGACAACGAGACGCGCGCGCGGTTGCAGGAACTCGGCAAGACCTACGCCGACTTCCAGGCCTCGATCGCCAGCGCGCTCGGCAATCTGCAGGCCATCGTTCAGGCGAAGGACGCGGAGCTGGCGATCCTGCGCGACTCCGAGGCGCTGCGCACGCAGGTCACCGAGCTGCAGCGCGCCTACCAGAAGGAGCAGCGCATCCGACTGGTCAACTTCTGGGTGATCGCGGCTGCCGGCCTGTTCGGCCTGCTGTGCGCGGCGGCGATCGCCAAGGTGCTGCTCGAGGACTCGCGCAAGCGCGCGGCCGAAGCCGAAGTGCAGCGGGCCGAAGCGCAGCGGCTCGAGGAGGAGGCCAAGCGCGCGAACGAGCAGAACCAGGCGGCGATTCTGCGTCTGATGAACGAGCTGCAGGAGGTCGCCGACGGCAACCTGACGGTGCAGGCGACCGTGACCGAAGACATCACCGGCGCGATCGCCGACTCGGTCAACTACACGGTCGAGGAACTGCGCGCACTGGTCGGTCGGATCAACGCGACCGCCGAACAGGTCAATACCGCGTCGACGCAGGCGCGCGACATCGCGACCCGGCTGCTGACCGCGTCCGAGGCGCAGTCGCGCGAGATCAAGGAAACCGGCGAGAAGGTGCTGCAGATGGCCGCGCAGATCAACGACGTGTCGCGCAGCGCGGGCGAGTCGGCCAAGGTGGCGCGCACCTCGCTCGAAGCCGCCGAGCGCGGCCAGCGCGCGGTGTACAACCAGATCGCCGGCATGAACGAGATCCGCGAGCAGATCCAGGAGACCGCCAAGCGGATCAAACGCCTCGGGGAGTCTTCGCAGGAGATCGGCGAGATCGTCGAGCTGATCACCGACATCACCGAGCAGACCAACGTGCTCGCGCTGAACGCGGCGATCCAGGCCGCCTCCGCCGGCGAAGCCGGCCGCGGGTTCTCGGTGGTGGCCGAGGAGGTGCAGCGGCTGGCCGACCGCTCGGCGGAAGCCGCCAAGCAGATCGGCGCGCTCGTCCGGACCATTCAGACCGACACGCAGGACGCGGTCGCGGCCATGGAGCGCAGCACGCAGGGGGTGGTCGAGGGAACGAAGCTGTCGGACGCCGCGGGTACGGCGCTGGCGGACATCGGCCGCGTCTCGCGCCAGCTCGCGGAACTGATCGAACGGATCGCCGGCAACACCAACGAGCAGGCGCAGTCCGCGGGCGGTGTGGCGCAGTCGATCGAGCGCATCCTGACGGTGACCGAACAGACCTCGCAGGGCACGCGCCAGGCAGCGCAGTCGATCGGACAACTCGCCACGCTGGCGCGCGAGCTGAAGGCGTCGGTGGCCCGGTTCCGCGTGGCATAGAAAGCGCCGCGCGTCGTGGAGTGAACGCATGTCGGAGACCCGCGATCCCAACCAGTTGATGGACGCCGCGCCGGACATCGCGCCGCTGGCGTGGGTCATCGACGAGATCCGCACGTCGCTCAACGACGCGGTCGGCGGCGTCAAGACCTTCCTCGGCACGAAGCAGGACCTGGACAGCCTGCGCAACGCGCGCAACCAGGTGCACCAGGCCAACGGCGCGCTGCAGTTGCTCGACCTGCGCGGCGTGGCGCTCGTCACCGAAGCCGTCGAACAGCTCCTGCGCCGCTGGGAAGCCGATCCCAGGGACTGCCTGCCGGCGGCGGTGCGAACGATCGAAACCGCGCTCGCCGCGGTGATCGCGTATCTCGAAGGCCTGCTGTCGGGGCGGCCGAACCAGCCGATTCGCCTGTACCCGTACTACCGCGACGTGCTGCAACTGAACCGCGCGCTGCGCGTGCACCCGGCGGACCTGATCTTCCCCGACCTGTCGCGCCGGCCGGCCTTCCATCAGATCGAGGTCCGGCCGATGACCGCGGACCAGCTTCGCGTGCGACGCGTTCGCTTCGAGGAAGGCCTGCTCGGCTTCCTGCGCGACGCCGAGGACGCGCGCGCTCGCCGCATGATGCGCGACGCGCTCGCCGACCTCGAGCGGCTGCCGCAGCGCGGGATCGCCCGCAGCTTCTGGTGGATCGTGCGCGGACTGCTCGACGCACTGGACTCGCGTGCGATCGCCGTCGACGTCGACCTGAAGCGCGTGCTCGCGCGGCTGAACCTGCAGCTTCGACGGCTGATCGAAGGCGGCGGCGCGGTGGCCGAACGGCTGATGATCGACGCGCTGTACTACGTCGGTCGTGCCGACGAAAGAGTGGCGCGCGTCGCCGAGGTCAAGCGCCTGTACGGACTCGACGCGCTGATCCCGGCCGATTTCGAGCGCGCGACGCTGACCGCGCTCGACGCCGACGCGATGCGATCGCTGAAAGAGGCGCTCGCGCAGGCGAAGCACCTGTGGGGCCAGATCGTCGGCGCCGCAACGGCGGAGGTCGCCAAGTTCGCGCACGAGCTGCATCTGGCGCGCGAAGCTGCGGCACGCCTCGAGGCGTACCCGATCGCAGGCGTGCTCGAGACCATCGCCGGCGTCACCGCCGAGTTTCCGCGGCTGGCGACCAACGTGCGCGAGACGCTCGGGCTCGAGGTCGCCTCGGCGCTGCTGTTCGTCGAGCTGGGCCTCGACGAGTTGCCGCAGGTCGAACCCGAGTACGAAGCGCGCGCGCAGGCCGTCACCGAACGGCTGCGAGCGGCATTCAGTAATCAGCCGCTGCCGGACTCGGCGCCGTGGCTGTCCGAACTCGCCCGCCGCGCGCAGGACCGACTGACGATGGGCACGGTCGTCGCGGAGACGCAGGCCACGCTGCGCGAGATCGAGCAGCGGCTCGACCGCTTCTTCCGCGCGCCGACCGAACGCGGCGAGCTCGCCGCCACCGACCCGATGTTCGACCAGGTCTGCGGCGTGCTGTCGGTGCTCGGCCACGAGGAGCCGGTGGCCGCGCTGCGCAACGTCCAGCGGGCGGTGCGCGCCTTCGCCGATCCCGCGCAGCCGGTCGACGCGACCGAATTCCCGCGGGTCGCGCAGAACCTCGGCGCGATCGGTTTCTTCGTCGAGAGCCTGTCGCAGGATGCGGAACGTCCGCGCGGCATCTTTCGCTACGACCCCGCGACCGGCGTATTCTCCGCGGATCTCGGGCAGACGCCGGCCGCCGAAACGGTGCCGCCGCCCGACGACGAGTTCCTCGCGCCGCCGCGCACGCTCGACACCCGCGCGCAGCCGCCCAAGCGCGCGGAGAACGTCGAGACGCTCGCCAGGCAGCACGTCGCGGCCGCGCAGCACATCGCGCAGCGCCTCGCGCAGACGCCGCACGACGCCAATCTGTTGCACGAGCTGGCGCGCGTCGTGCTGGCGCTGACCAACGAAGCCGATCTGCTGGACGACGCGCAACTGAAGAGCACGACCCAGCAGACCACGGCGTTGATGGCGCAGTTCAAGCAGACGCCCGCGCCCGAGATCGCGCGGCGGATCGCGCAGCTTCTCGCGCCGCCGCAGGCGCCCGCCGCGCCGCCGCCGACCGCGCCGCTGCCATCGACACAGGCCGCCGCCGACCGCGAACTGCAGCAGATCTTCGTCGAAGAGGCGAACGAGGTGCTCGACGGCATTTCGTCGCAGCTCGATGCGCTGCGCGGCGCGCCCGACGACGCGGCCACGCTGACGACCGTGCGCCGCGCGTTCCACACGCTGAAGGGTTCGAGCCGGATGGTCGGGCTGAAGGCTTTCGGCGAGGGCGCTTGGGCCGTCGAACAGTGCTTCAACCTGTGGCTCGCGCAGGAACGCCCGGCCAGCGACGACCTGATCGCGCTTGCGGCGAAGGCCCACGAGCTGATGCGCGACTGGATCCGCCGCATCGCATCCGACCCGCAGGTGGCGATCGACGTCGGAGCGCTGGTGCGCTCCGCGCAGCGCGTTCGCGAGGGCGGCGCGTTCGAATTCGACGATGGTGCCGAACCGGCGGGCACAGCGGCGGCGCAGCAGGCCGCGCCGCCGCCAAAGATCTCGGGCAGCGCGGCTGATGAGGCGCCGCCCGCGCTGCCGGAAACGCGAGCCGGCGGCGCATCGATGTCGGGCGAGGCCGACCGCGCGGCGTCGACACGCCCCGAAATCGAAGTAGCACCCCGGGCTGCCGAGGCAGGGCCGACCGATGAAGCGCCCGCGCCGACCTCGGGCTTCGACGAAGACGTGCGCCGCATCGGCCCGGTCGAGATCAGCCACGGGCTGTATTCGGTGTTCCTGAACGAAGCCGACGAGTGCATCCGGACGCTCGCGCAGGACATCTCCGAGTGGCGCTTCGAAGCGAACCGCCGCGTGTCGCAGAACACGATCCGCCGCGCGCACTCGCTCGCCGGCATTTCGGCGACGGTCGGGCTGACGCCGGTGTGGTCGATCGCCGACCCGCTCGACGATCTGATGCACGCGCTGGGACGCGGCGCGAGCGGCGCCGCGATCGCGTTGTCGCCCGCGCAGTTCGACACGCTCGAGCGCGCGATCGAGCGCATGCGCGGCATGCTGCACGAGTTCGCTGCGGGTGTGTTTCCCGACCAGGCGCCGCGCGAAGCGGACGCGGTGCGGCAGTTGCTCGAAGAGGTGCGCGGGAATGCGTCCGGCGCAACCGCGCCGGAGGAGCGCGCGCCGCTCGCACTGGTCGACGCCGAACCGCCCGTCGACCGGACCGGCGCCGAACCGCCCGTCGACCGGACCGGCGCCGGACCGCTGCCCACGCCGCTGGTCGAGGAGATCTCGGTACCGTCGCTCGAAGCCGAACCGGCCGAACCCGCCGAACCGGCCGAACCCGCCGAACCGGCCGAACCGGCCGAAACGCCCGAACCGACGCACGGACGCCCGGCCTCGGCGGTGCGCGACGAGCTCGATCCGGACCTGCTGCACGTGTTCCTCGCAGAAGCCAACGATCTGCTGCCTGCGATCGGGGCCAATCTGCGCGCGCTCGCGGCGAACCCGAACGATCGCGACATCGCCCGCACGCTGATGCGCCAGCTTCACACGGTCAAGGGCAGCGCGCGCATGGCCGGTGCGATGGGGCTCGGCGAACTCGTGCACGAAATGGAGACGCGGATCGAATCCGCGATGCAGCTCGTCGACGTGCCGCCGGTGATCGTCGAAGACCTGCAGGGCCAGTACGACGAGGCGGTCGCGCTGTACGAAGCCGTGCAGCACCCGGACGCGGCGCGTCCGCCCGCGAAGGCCCGCCCGGCGCCGGCGCCGGGCGAAGCGCCTGCCGTGACAGCGAGCCCGGCGCCCGCGGCCACGCCGCTCGCGCCGGTGATCGATCTGGCCACCGTGCGTGCCGTCGAGCCGGCGCGCGAAACCGCGCCGACCGCGCCCGCACGGCCCGCCGCGGCAGCCGCCGCCGCAGCCGCGACACCGCAGGTCGCTTCCTTCATTCGCGTGCGCGCCGACGTGCTCGACAGGCTCGTCGACCAGGCCGGCGAGGTGTCGATCGCGCGGTCGAAACTCGAGAACGAGGTCGGCACGCTGAAAGCGGCGCTGACCGATCTGACGGAGAACATCCAGCGGCTGCGCGGGCAGCTCCGCGAGGTCGAGATCCAGGCCGATGCGCAGATCCAGGCCCGCGCCGACCAGCTTTCGAAGGAGTCGGCCGCGTTCGATCCGCTCGAATTCGACCGCTACACGCGCCTGCAGGAACTGACGCGCCTGCTCGCCGAGTCGGTCGAGGACGTCGCGATGGTCCAGGCCAACATGCTCAAGGGCCTGGCGATGGCCGACGGCGATCTGACGTCGCAGTCGCGGCTCACGCGCGAGTTGCAGCAGCAGCTGATGCGCGTGCGGCTGGTGCCGTTTTCCAACCTGTCGGAGCGCCTGTACCGTGTCGCGCGGCAGACCGCGAAGGAGCTCGACAAGCGCGTCGACCTCGAAGTGCGCGGAGGCGCCGTCGAGATCGACCGCGGCGTGCTCGAGCGCATGGCCGGGCCGTTCGAGCATCTCGTCCGCAACGCGATCGTTCACGGGCTGGAGACGCCGGCCGAGCGGCTCGCCGCGGGCAAGCGCGAAACCGGCGAGATCACGATCGAAGTGCGCCAGGAGGGCAACGAGATCATCGTCGTGCTCGCCGACGACGGCGCGGGGCTCGATCTCGAGCGGATCCGCGCGCGCGCGCTGGCGAAAGGGCTGATCGGCCCGCATCAGCACGCGAGCGATCGCGAGCTGATGGAATTGATCTTCGCGCCGGGCTTTTCGACGGCGACCGAGGTCACCGAG
This sequence comes from Burkholderiaceae bacterium, assembly GCA_046291795.1. Classification (GTDB taxonomy): domain Bacteria; phylum Pseudomonadota; class Gammaproteobacteria; order Burkholderiales; family Burkholderiaceae_F; genus DSNY01. The sequence goes on from JBKBSH010000004.1 coordinate 16,323, forward strand.
CTCGCGGGCCGCGGCGTCGGCATGGACGTCGTTCGTTCGGAGCTCGGTTCGTTCGGCGGCCGCGTGGCGGTCGCGAGCGAGCGCGGCCGCGGCACGCGCTTCACGCTGTATCTGCCGCTCACGCTGGCCGTCACGCAGGTGGTCCTCGCCAGCGTCGGCGCTCGGCGCTACGCGATCCCGGCCGGCATGGTCGAACAGGTGCGGCGCTACAAGCCGGCGCTGATCTCCGCCGCGCTCGCCGACGGCGTGATCGACATCGCACCGGTCGGCCAGGTCGTCCTGCGGCCGCTCGCGCAACTGCTGGGCATCGAGGTCACGCTGCACCACGCGAAGCAGACGCCGGTCGTGCTGCTGCGCTCCGGCGACGACCGCCTCGCGGTGTCGGTCGACCACGTGTCGACCAACCAGGAAGTCGTGGTCAAGAACGTCGGCGCGCAGGTGTCGCGCCTGGCGGGCATCCTCGGTGCCACGATCCTCGGCAACGGCGAAATCGTGCTGATCGTCAATCCGGTCCAGTTGATCACGCGCGCACCCGAACCGCCGGCGCTGTACGGCGCACCCGGCCGCACGGCGGCCGAGGAGGCGCGCGGCGCGGGCGAGGTCGCCCGCGGCGAGCCCGGGTCGCCCGTGCTCGTGATGGTCGTCGACGACTCGCTGACCGTGCGCCGCGTGACGCAGCGGCTGCTCGAGCGCAACGGCTACGACGTCCTGCTCGCCAAGGACGGCGTGGACGCGCTGCGCCAACTGCAGGACGCGCGCCCGGACATCATGCTGGTCGACATCGAAATGCCGCGAATGGACGGGTTCGACCTGACGCGCAACGTGCGCGCCAGCCGCGAGACGCGCGACATCCCGATCTTCATGATCACGTCGCGCACCGCGGAGAAGCATCGCGGCATGGCGCTCGCGATCGGCGTCAACGAGTACCTCGGCAAGCCGTACCAGGAAGAAGAACTGCTGCGTCTGATCCGGCGTTACCTCGCCGAGCGCGCGACCGCGTAGCGCTGCGTTCGGATCGTGCGGCGCGCTTCAGGGCGCGCCCGCGGCGAGTGCATCGCAGCGGGCCGCGTCGAGCGGTTGTCCCGCGTCGCGAAACCTGCGCGCCGCGGCCGAGAAATGCGCCGCGGCCACCGCCTCGGACTCGCCGCGCGCGCGGGCGATATGCCCGCGAACCTCGTCGAGCGCGGCGTACCACGCGGGCAGTCGCATCACCACGTTGGCCAGGTCCTCGACCGCGCGCGCGTACACGTCGACCAGATCGAGCCGGCGCGCGCGCCGCGGCAATGGCCGCCGGAACGGCGAAAGTGATGCGGCACCCGGGGCAGGTCTCGAGCGGGCCCCGCACCGCCTCCTGCGCATCCTCGAGCGCGGCCAGCGCCGCGCCGGGATCCGCGCCGAGCGCAATCCGCGTGCCGTAGATGCGGTCGAGCAAATGGAACCCGATGTCGGTCTGCCGCGCGAGGTCGAGCGCCTCTTCGAGGCGCGCCATCGCGAGGTCGCGCCGGCCGCGGTACAGGGCGACCTCCGCGAGCCGCTGCAGCGAGAACGCCTCGCCGGTGGCGCCGCCGATCGCGTGATGCAATCGCGCTCCGAGGGCGAGGTGCTCCTCCGCCGCGTCGAGGTCGCCGCCGAGCAGTTCGGCCTCGCCGCGCAGCGTCAGGCCGAACGCGTGCCCGCGCGCCGCACCGAGGCGGCGCGCTTCCGCCGCAAGCGCGTCGGCGAACGATATGACCTCCGGATACGGACGCGCGCCGTACAGAAAGCGCTGCATGATGCACAGCTGGCCGTCGAACACGCGCACGGCGAGGTGCGGCACATGCTTCGTCTCGTGCAGATCGGCCCACACGCTGCTGTGCAGTTCGCCGCGCGCGTGGGCCGCGGCCGCCTGCGCCCAGGCCGCGACGACGATGGCCGCCGTATCGCCGGACTCCAGCGCCAGCCGCCGCGCCTCGGCGGACTTGCGCGTGCCGGTCGCGGGATCGGCCACGCCGAGCGCGGCTGCGCCGCTGTAGGCGAGCGCTTCGGCCAGCCGCCCTTCGACCGTCGTCGGCGAAACGCCGCGCAGCGTGATCAGTCCGCCCCTGGGGTCGCCCAGCTTGACCTGCGCCAATGCCGCCTTGGCGAGCAGATCGTGCGAGTCCGGCGCGCCGGCCGCCTCGGCCGCGACGCGATACGCCGCAACCGCCGCCGGCTCGCCGATCACGTCGAGCGCCTCGGCGCGCAGCCGCAGCGCCTCGACGTGCGCGCCGTCGTAGGCGAGCAGCGGGTCGAGCTGGCGCAGCGCGTCGGCGTAGGCGCCGAGCCGGACCGCATCGCGCGCCGCCTGCAGCAGCCATGGCACCGCCGCCGCTCGGCTTCCGCCGGCCAGCCAGTGGCGGGCGACCAGCGCCGGCGGCGCCTTCGACTGCGCGAGCCGCTGCGCGGCATGCCGATGCACCTTGAGCCGCTGGTGCGGAGGCGTCTGCTCGACCAGCGCCTGGCGGACCAGTTCGTGGCGGAACCTGTAGCGCGCTTCCGCGACCACGAGGACGCCGGCGGCGAGCGCCCGGTCGAGCGCCGCGAAGGCTTCTTCCTCGGTGCCGCGCGCGAGCGCGACGGCGGTCTGCGTGTCGAAGTCGGCACCGGCCAGCGCCAGGCACCTGAGCAGCGCCAGCGCATCGTCGTCGACATCGCACAGACGCGCGGTGATCGCGTCGCGCGCGCTCGCGGGCAGTCGCGAACCGGGCGCAGGCCCTGCGCAGCGCGCCAGTTCGAGCGCCGCGAACGGATTGCCGCCGGCCAGCCGCACGATGCGAGCGCGCAACGCCGCATCGAGCGGCGGTGCCGCGGCACGGTCGATCAACTCGGCGGCTTCCTCGTCGGCGAGCGGACCGAGGTCGATCGGCAGCAGCTGCTGGCCGCGCAGCAGGCGCGCGACCCCGCGTGCGAGCGCCGAGTCCGGCAGCGGTGACCGCAGCGCAAGGACGACGAACACCGGCCGCCCGGTGACCGCCAGGTGCAGCAGCACGTCGGCGTCGGCCGGCTCGAGCAGATGCGCGTCGTCGACCTGTACGAGCACCGGCGCACCGTCAGACGCCGCCAGCAGCACGCGCCGGAACGCGCCGATCACCTGATGCCGCCCGAGCGGTGTCTGCTGCGGCGCTGCTTGGCCGGCGAGCGGACTCAGCAGCGCCAGCACGGCGCGCGCCGGGACCCCGACCGCGTCGAGCAAGGATCGGCGATCGACGAGCAGTCGCTCGATCGCGGCCGTCGTCACCGCGTACGGGCGATCCGGCTCCGTGGCGGCGACGCCGACGACCGTCCATCCCTGCGCGCGCGCCAGCGCGCCGATCTGCCGGCAGAACGCGCTCTTGCCGATGCCCGCCGCTCCGCGCACGAGCAATCCGCCCGAACGCTCTGCCGCCCCCGTTCGCAACCACGCGGCCACGCGCGCCAGCTCGAGGTGCCGACCGATGAACGTCGAGCCCTCCTGCAGCAGGCCACCGAGGCAGCGCTCGTACAAGGCTTCGGTTTCGCGGCTCGGGGGGATGCCGAGCACAGCCTGCAGCGCGCTGCGCAGGCGCCCGTACCAGCGGACCGCCGCCGCGCGGTTGCCGGCCACCAGTTCGCGTTGCATCAGCGCCCGATGCGCGGGCTCGTCCGTCGGCTCGGCCTCGGCGAGCCGCTCCCATTGGCCGCTCGCGCGCAGCAGCTCGAGATACGTCGATCGCAGCCGGGTCCGCGGCGCGTCGGTCCACGCTTCGTAGCGCGACGCCGGAAGCAGTTCGCCGCCGTACGCGCTCGCCGCGTTCGCGCATTCGGCCGGGTCGCGGCCAGCCAGCGCGGCTTCGGCGAACCGTTCGAAGCGGTCGGCGTCGACCGTCAGCGACGCCGACGGCCAGAGCAGAACCTGCCCGCCGCGCAGGACGACGGCGGCGTCGCTGCGCAAGGTACGCCGCACATGGTGCGCCGCCTTGCGCAGGTTCGCCGCGCCGGCTTGCGGACCCAGTTCCGGCCACAGCGCGTCGATCACCTGGTCGCGCAACAGGCGCCGGCCGTCGGCCAGGCTCAGCAACTGCACCAGTTGCGCGGCGCGCGCCCCGGGCCACGCCTGTGCCGGGACCTCGACGCCGTCGACCGTCACGCCGAATCCGCCGAGCACGCGGATCTCGACGCGGCAGTCGGCGCCCTTCGCTTTCGCTGGGTTCGGGTCGCGCATGGTCGGGCAGTGTCCTCCGGCGACCCGCGAACGACAAGTAGGCCGTGACGGCGGGAACGATTCGGGAACGACCGGGCGTCATGCTCCCATTGCCGCGCGCACCGGGCGCACGGCGCCGGAAGTACCGACGAGGAGCCCGACATGAACGAACGCAGGATGGTCTTTTCGCTGCCGGAAGGCGGCAGCGTCACGCTGACCCTGGACGGCTCGGCAACGCCGCAAGCGATCGACGCGCTGGAAGAGGCGACGACGCTGATGTTCCGCACTTTGCGGCGCGGTGCCGGCTGGCCGCCGGCGCGCGACGCGGGTGCGATCGAGTACGACTCGTGGATCGCGAACCTCCACTGACGAGTTGGGCAGCAGGTAAGGCCTGTCACCCATTCATACAGGAGGAGTCGCATGAGAACATTACTGCAATTCGTCTTTTCAGCTTTACTGCTTTTTATCAGTCCGTTCGCACTGGCCGAGGGGCTTGCGCCTGAACCGGCACTGGCAATTACGGCCAATGATGCGCAGCTCAAATGGGGGCCGTGCCCGCCTTTTCTGCCCAAGGGTTGCGGCATCGCGGTCCTCCACGGCGATCCCGCGAAAGACAACGTTGATGTCTTCTTCAAGGTGCCCGCCAAATCAACCATTCCACTGCATTGGCACACCTCGCCAGAGCGGATGGTGCTGGTTGCAGGCCAACTGCACGTCACCTACGAGGGACAGAAGAAGGCTGTTCTCAAACCAGGAACCTATGCATACGGCCCGGCCAAGCGAACACACAGTGGCTACTGTGCAAGCCAAATTGACTGCGTGCTTTTTATCGCTTTTGAGTCTCCACTAGACGCCACACCGGTCGAGACCACCGCCAAGTAGCAGCGTGCTGCCCAACAAGGCGCTCCAGCCGACGTCGCCGGTGACGCGGCGCCGCGTCTGAGGTTGGTCGATAGGACCCGCCATGACCGAATCGCTGTACGAGCGGCTCGGCGGCGCCGAACGCATCGCCGCGGTGATCGACGATGCGATCGATCGCCATGCGGTCAATCCGGTGCTGGCGCCGCGTTTCGCGAACAAGGATCTGCCGCGGTTGAAGGAAATCGGGACGCAGCTTCTCTGCGCGGGCGTCGGCGGGCCGCAGCGCTACGACGGGCGCGCGCCGGGCGCCGCCGACGCCGGCATGAACGTGAGCGAGCGGGAATTCCTGTCGCTCGTCGACGACATCGTCGCCGCGCTGAACGCGCACGGCGTCGCGCAGGCCGAGGTCGACGAGGTGGTCGCGATCCTGTTCTCGCTCAAGGGCGAGGTGCTGCGCGTCTGAACGCGACGGCGTCGCGCCGGCGCGGCGGCATGACGCCGGGCATCGGCGCCGACGGCGCCCGCTGGCCGCGCGGAAGCGTTGCGTCCGTTGCAACGCGCGTGGCCGAGCGCGCAACCGCCTCGCGTGGACTGGCTCATCCGGCGGCGCCGCGCGCGCGGGGCGCGAGCAGCACCGTCGCCAGCGCGAACAGGATCAGCACGAGCGCTGCGTAGTCCTGCCAGTACGGGCGCTCGCCGAGCATCCACATCCCGGAGAAGACGCCGAGCACGGGGATCATCATCACCGACAGTCCGCTCGCCGCAGGCGGCAGCGTGCGCGCGAGCCGGCTCCACACCACGTGGCAGAACGCGATCGCGAACACGACGTTGTAGGCGATCGCCGCCCACTCGCCCGCGGTCGGCGCGCGCCAGTACGCGCGCTCGAACAGCACGGAACCGGCGACCATCACCGGCAGCGTCAGCGCGAGCATCCAGAAGGTCAGCGCGAGCACCGGCATTTCGGTCAGATGCCGGCGCATCAGGTGCGTCCCGTAGCCCCATGCGGCCGCCGCGACCAGCATCAGCAGGGTACCGAGCGGGCTGCCGGCGAGCGCGGTGAACTCCGACGCGAGCAGCAGCAGCGTCCCGCCCAGGGCGGCGGCGACCCCCCACCAATGGCGGGCGAGCGGGCGTTCGCCGAAGAACAGCAGCCCCGCGAGCACGGCCCACACCGGCATCGTGTAGCCGAGGATCGCCGCGCGCCCGGACGGCAGCATCCTCAGCGCGATCACGACGAGCGTGTGCCAGACGATCAGGTTGGGGATCGACAACCTGACGATGCGCGGCCAGGCGCCGCGCGGCACCGCGAGCGACACGCCCATTGCGCGCGCGGCGGCCGCCATCACGACGAGTCCGCCGCCGATGCAGATCGTGCGGAAGTACAGCGGCGGCAGCTCGGTGACGCCGAACTTCATCACCGGCCAGTTCACGCCCCAGAGAAGCGTCAGCAGCGCGAGCAGCACGAGGTCGCGGTTGGACAGGCGGTTCATGGTCGGCGGCTGCGGCGAAGTCGCGCGCGAAGGTAACACGCGACCGTCGCGCGCGACGGTCGCCGCGCTCCTTACAATGCCCGCATGACCTTCACGGAAAAGCTCGCCGCGCGCTGCCGCGCAGCCGACACGCTGCTGTGCGTCGGGC